>NZ_JARGEE010000629.1:0-3687 GCF_033794485.1 Streptomyces sp. MB09-02B | reverse complement strand
GCCCCCCCTCCCTCACCTTTTCTCTTTTCTCGTTCTCTTCTTTCTTTTTTTTTTGTGTGTGCTGACACCCCGAGGCTCTACACAAGGCTTTTGTTGGGGGGGGTCAGGGTGGTTTAGGGGCAGGCCCTCCCCGAGGAGCCCAGACGTGAAACGACGCAGAACCACCCTGCTCGCCCTGACGACCCTCCTCGCGGCCGCGCTCACCGCGCTGCCCGGCGGCCCGGCCCAGGCCGACGAGGTCGAACAGGTCAAGAACGGCGCCTTCGACACCACCACCGCGCCCTGGTGGACGACCGGCAACGTCACCGCCGGCCTCACCGACGGCCGCCTCTGCGCCGAGATCCCCGGCGGCACCACCAACCGCTGGGACGCCGCCGTCGGCCAGAACGACATCACCCTGACCAAGGGCGAGTCGTACCGCTTCAGCTTCTCCGCCTCCGGCACGCCCCAGGGCAACGTCCTGCGGGCCATCGTCGGCCTGTCGGCGGCCCCCTACGACACCTACTTCGAAGTCAGCCCGCAGCTGAACGTCTCGGGCGACCGCTACTCGTACACCTTCACCTCGCCCGTCGACACCACCCAGGCCCAGGTGGGCTTCCAAGTGGGCGGCAACGCGAACCCGTTCACCTTCTGCATGGACGACGTGTCGCTGCTCGGCGGGGTGCCGCCGGAGGTGTACGAGCCCGACACCGGGCCCCGGGTGCGGGTCAACCAGGTCGCCTACCTGCCCGCCGGACCGAAGAACGCCACCCTGGTCACCGACGCCACCGCGAAGTTGCCCTGGCAGTTGAAGAACGGCTCGGGTGCCGTGGTCGCCCACGGGCGGAGCACCCCGCGCGGCCTCGACGCCTCCTCCGGGCAGCACGTCCACTCGATCGACTTCGGCGCCTACCGCAAGCGCGGGACCGGCTTCACCCTGGTCGTCGACGGCGAGACCAGCCGCCCGTTCGACATCGATCCGGCCGCCTACGAACGCCTGCGCCTGGACTCGCTGAAGTACTACTACACCCAGCGCAGCGGCACCCCGATCAGCGACGACCTGCGCCCCGGCTACGGCCGCGCCGCCGGCCATGTCGACGTGGCGCCCAACCAGGGCGACGGGAACGTGCCCTGCCAGCCCGGCGTCTGCGACTACCGGCTCGACGTCACCGGCGGCTGGTACGACGCCGGCGACCACGGCAAGTACGTCGTCAACGGCGGCATCTCCACCTGGGAGGTGCTGAGCACCTACGAACGCGCGCTGCACGCCCGTACCGGCGAGGCGGGCAAGCTCGGCGACGGCTCGCTGAACATCCCGGAGAGCGGCAACAAGGTGCCCGACCTGCTGGACGAGGTCCGCTGGGAGCTGGACTTCCTGCTCAAGATGCAGGTACCGAAGGGCAAGCCCCTCGCGGGCATGGCGCACCACAAGATCCACGACGAGCAGTGGACCGGTCTGCCGCTGATGCCCGCCGACGACCCGCAGAAGCGCGAACTGCACCCGCCGAGCACGGCGGCGACCCTCAACCTGGCCGCGACGGCAGCCCAGGCGGCCCGCCTGTACCGCCCCTACGACCCGGCCTTCTCGGCGAAGGCCCTCACCGCGGCCCGCACCGCGTGGGCGGCGGCCCTGGAGCACCCGGCCGTGTACGCGTCCGAGAGCGACGGCATCGGCGGGGGCACCTACGCCGACAACAACGTCACCGACGAGTTCTACTGGGCGGCCGCCCAGTTGTACCTCACCACCGGCGAGAAGGCCTTCCAGGACCACGTCCTCGCCTCACCCGTGCACACCGCCGACATCTTCGGATCCATCGGCTTCGACTGGGCCCGCACGGCCGCCGCGGGCCGCCTCGACCTCGCGACCGTGCCGAACAAGCTGCCCGGCCGCGACAAGGTCCGCCAGTCCGTGGTCAAGGCCGCCGACCGCTACCTGGCCACGCTGAAGGCCCACCCGTACGGCATGCCGTACGCCCCCGAGAACAACCTCTACGACTGGGGCTCCAACCACCAGATCCTCAACAACGCGGTCGTGATCGCCACGGCCTACGACATCAGCGGGGCGTCCAAGTACCGTGAGGGCGCGCTCCAGAGCATGGACTACCTCTTCGGCCGCAACGCCCTCAACATCTCCTACGTCACCGGCTACGGCGAGGTCGACGCCCGCAACCAGCACGCCCGCTGGTACGCCCACCAGCTCGACCCGGACCAGCCCAACCCGCCGGCCGGCACCCTCGCCGGCGGGCCCAACTCCTCCATCCAGGACCCCTACGCGCAGAGCAAACTCCAGGGCTGTGTCGGTCAGTTCTGCTACATCGACGACATCCAGTCCTGGTCGACCAACGAACACACGATCAACTGGAACGCGGCGCTGGCCCGTATGGCGTCGTTCGTCGCGGACCAGATCTGACACCTCACCTCCGAGCGCGCGGCCGACGTCCTCCGGGGCGTCGGCCGCCTTGCGTCGGTACCGCCCTCCCATGGCCTTGACCTGCGATTATTTACGAGTAAGTACCCTCGCGGTACCGTGGGCGCATGCCAGCTCTGAATGTGGAGTTCAGCGACCGCGAGCTAGAGGACCTGCGGCAGATGGCCAAGGAACGCGGTACGTCGATGAAGGCGCTCGTGCGCGAGGCGGCCGCCGCCGACATCGTGCGGCACCGGGCGCTGAAGGAGGGCGCGGAGGCGTTCCGGGAGTTCTTCACCGCGCACGCCGACGAGTTCGCCGCCGCCTTCCCGGACGACGAACCCGCCGCCGGAGCGGGAGGACGGGCCGTCTGACCGATGGCTCCCGTCATCCACATCGACGTGCCGTGGCTGCTCCAGCGACACGAAGAGGTCATGCCCGAGCAGCCCACCATCACCGACTTCTCGGCGCTCGTAGCCGCCGTGGCCCGGCACCGCGTCGACCCGCCGCGCCTCGGCGTGGACTCCGACCCGGCCTGGCGGGCCGCCGCGCTGCTGCACACCCTCGCCCTGCTCAAGCCCCTGCCGGCCGCCAACGCCCGTTTCGCCTGCGCGACCGCCGTGGCCTACATGTTCGTCAGCGGTGTCGGAATCAACCCGCCGTACGGGGCCCTCGTGGATCTCGCGCGCGACCTGATCTCCGGGAAGGCCGACGTCTACGGGGCGGCGGACCGGCTGCGCTCCTGGCAGATCTGAGCGAGCCGGAGAGCGGTCCCCGGGGCCGCCGGCCGAGGGCGGGAGGATCAAGGCCGGCGGCCCGTTTCGCGCGGGAGAGCCGCCGTTCCGCGCGGGGCCTTCCGAGGTGGCCGGGTTCAGTGAACAACGAACCGACGGCGCGCCGGGAGCGTGCGCGGGCCACCGGGGTGTGCGTACGGTTCACACGGGGTGCTTGAAGCCTTGAGCATTTGGGAACGGGAAGGTTCGTTCTGCGAAGCGGAATGACTCGTACCGGTCATCTGACCTGCTTTTAGTGATGCGGATGTTGCACAAGTGCCTTGTTAGTCATGAGTAACTTGTGCAAGGGTGACCTTCCTGCGCATGGGCAATGGCCCGGCCGGAAAGGCCATTTGACTTTGCCGGTCGCCGAAGAGCCCAAAAGGCTCAGGGGAGACGGCCGTCGAGCGGTTCGGTCCCGGCCGCTTTCCCGGCGCCCGCCAAAAAGGTACGCGCCAATCCAGGGCCCTTTTCGGCGGTCACAACTCCGTGTGCCATCTTGTGCCTTGGAAGGAACCCGCTCTGTGC
>NZ_JARGEE010000628.1:0-3716 GCF_033794485.1 Streptomyces sp. MB09-02B | reverse complement strand
AATTATCTTTTCTTCTTCTTGTTTGTTCTATATTCTTGTACTTACGTGCGCTATACTCGTGTTAGCACTATTATTATAATACGCTGAGGTACCGTGTCCGTCACCACAGACATGACGTGGCGCGCATCCAGCTCGGTTCCGATCCCCCCCCCGCTCCCGGGCTTCCCGACCCTCTTCGGCAGGGGTATCGGAGGGGGTTCCCGAAGGGGTTGCGGAGGGGGTTACGGAACCCCTTCCGTTGGGGTCGGTCGGGGGGTTGCCGAACGCCTTGCGGAGGGTGGTGATCTGCTCGGCGACCTGTTGCCGGATGGACACTCCGCGGGCGCCCGGCTCGTTGCTGAGTTCGTCGAGGGGGACGCGGTCCACTTCCGCCAGGAGGGCCGTGCGCAGGCGCCAGGAGGAGATCTCCAGCGCCCCGGACACCATGGCGCCCATCACCTTCGGCTGCTTCCACACGCCGTCGTTACGGACGAACGAGCGGATCAGCAACTCCTCGGTGTCGACGTCCATGACGATGAACCGGGCGTCCTCCAGGGCCTGGAGGAGCTTCTCCAGTTCGGCGGAGGTGAGGCCGCGCGCCTTGCGGGACCAGCGCTTGAGGGTGAGGTCGAGCAGGCCGGCGTGGTTCAGGTTCGGCTGGCTGATGAGGAACAGGTAGAGGCGTTGCTCGCGCTCGTCGAGGGCGAGGAAGTCTGCGTCGTCCCAGATGCTGGTGAGGATGCGTCCGTGTCCGCGGGCCATCAGTTGTCACCGCCGTCGAAGAGAAGCCCGGCCGCCGCAAGGGCGTCCGTGGTGATGGTCAGGTGGGGAGAAGGGTCGTGGTCCCGGTATGCGCCGGCCCGGACGGCTGCGGCGTAGACGTCGGCGTAGCGGTACCTGTTTGCGTCGTGGACCGAGTCGAGGGATGCCCGGAAGGCCCACCGGTCCTCGTCGGTGGGCCACGCGGGGGTCGGCCCCGCGTACCGCCACGAGCGGGCCCAGAGGTCCTCGGCGTGCTGGTAACCCGGTAGGTCCGTCACGGCCTTGAGCGCGTCCGTGCCGTGCAGGCCCCAGTGCAGGACGGGTGTCAGGTGTGTGCCGGCGAATGCGGCTGCCGCGATGACGTGGACGGGGTGCAGGCCGTGCTTGTAGAGGGCTACGCAGCTGTTCCACGCCTGGTCTCGAACCTTTTGCGGAGGCTGCTCACCGCCAGAGGCTTGGGTCCAGGCGTATTCGAAGACGAGGCTGGCCACGTACTGCTGCTCGAACTCGGCGGCCGACTTGCGCTGCTCGATGCCTTCGGCGATGTCGGCGCTCTCGAACATCACCGCGTATTCGGCGGCGTGCAGGATGTCGGGGAGGCTGCGTCCGGACGCCAGGGCCTGAGCCGCGCTGGACTTGAACTGTGCGACCTGCTCGGCCGTCGGGCCCCCCTTGAAGGTGCACGTCCAATCCTGGCCCCAGGTAAGGAGTGCTGCTTCGAGAACGAGATCGTCAGGGTTCTCGATGTCGAAGGCGGCGGCGGACGGCGCAGAGCCGACGATCTTCCGCGCTTCGGCCTGGAGTTCGGCGACCTTGTTCCAGGCGATGCCGCAGCAGTACTTGAACTTGTTGACCGTCAGGACTTTCTCGTAGCCCATGGCCGTGTCGACGATGTCGCTCCACACATCGGCGGGGAGGCCGGCGACGCGGAAGCGCTCGATGCTGGGCTTCCAGTCGGCGGGCAGTTCGACGGTTGTCCGGGCCTCGCCTTCGCCGTGTCCCCATCGGTTCCACTCGGCGAGGAAGGCGTCGCGGTATTCGTCCTTGGGCGTCTGCTGCTGGCGGAGGTTTTCAGCGGCCTGCTTCATGGCGTCGGCCCACCGGACGGCGGTGGCGTCGACATCGGCGACGACTGCTGAGTCGACGGTGGCGCTGCTCTTGCCGCTGTTGCAGGGTTCGCAGCTGGTGACGAGGTTCTCGGGTTTGTCGCTTCCGCCGAGTGCGACGGGGGTGACGTGGTCGACGCGCAGGGGGGCGTCCGGGGCGGATGCTCCGCAGTACCGGCAGGTGTGGTTGTCGCGCCGGAGGATCTCGTACCGGAGGCGCTTCGAGACGGCCATCTGGGCTTCTTTCGGTCGTGCGGAGTTAGGGGATTGCGCGTCTTGGCAGCGCGGGTTCCTTGCTGCCATACTACTTTAAAGATTGGAAAGAATGGAAGGATTGGCAATGACTTACACTCTGGCCATGGCCCTGCACCCGAAGATCGAGATCGAGAAGGACGGCGTCGCCGAGGTGGCAATGACCGACGCGCGTGCCGCGCTGACGTCGCTGATTCGCGAGGTCAGTTGGGGGCAGCGGCCGGGGGCCTTCACGGAGCGCGGCAAGCGGGTCGCGATGGTGGTGCCAACCGAGTTCTACGAACGGGCCGTCCGCGACCGGGCGATCATCGACGAGCTGCACCGCCGCACCGAGACACCCGGCGCCGGCGCCACGTCCTACGACGAGAGCAAGTCCCGCACCATCCGCGACGCGCTGCACGCGGCCGCGCTGGCTGTCGACTCCTGACACCCCTCCTCCTTCCTGTCGGGCCCCGCACCTGTCCGTGCGGGGCCTTCGTGCTGCGGTCAGGCGGCGGGCAGCGTGAGCGCGGACAGGCGGCGCACGGCGGCCTCGCAGTAGTCCTCGCGGGCTTCGATACCGATGGCGCGACGGCCGGACTGGCGGGCGGCGTCGAGGGTGCTGCCGGACCCGGCGAACGGGTCGACGACGAGCCCGCCGGGCGGGCAGGCGTAGCGGATCAGCGGGTCGAGGATCCCGAGGGGCTTCTCCGTCGGGTGGATGGCGCCGCGCCGCCACATGTTCGGCACCCGCTGAACAGTGCGCAGGAGACGGGTCCCGTCGTCCTCCCAGACGGACGTGCCGCGCCTTCCTGTGTGGTCGGGCTGGCCGCCGCGCGCGTTGCCCTTGGTGCGGTGGTGCACTTCGGTTTTGGGCGTCTCGTGGTGCACTGCGTTCCAGTCGCCGCGGTACCAGTGCGTGACGTGTTCGTGGACGCGCTTGAAGCGGTCGGTGGCGAAGCCAGAGCCGTTCTGCTTCTCCCACACGATGTCTTGGGACAGCTTCCAGTCGGTGAACTCCGGGGCGCGGTCAAGGAACATGCGCATCGAGCCGAAGCACCACATCGACGAGGCGACGATCGTGGCGAGGGCGGGCCAGCCGTCGGGCCAGCGGTCCCACTCCAGCGACGTTTCGGCGTAGGGCGGGTCGGTGACGATGCAGTCGGCTTGTATGCCGAGCGCGGGCAGGATCTCCCGCATGTCGCCGCAGTGCAGCTGCAGCCCGCTGTCGGGGTCTTCCCAGTACGGGCCCATCAGACGGCCGCCTTCCGGAGTCGTCCGCCGCGTCCGCGCAGGGTCACGCCGGCTTCCAACAGGAGGACCCGTGTGCCGCCGTACGACCGGCCGATCTGATCGGCGACGGAGCGGATGGTGCAGCCCTGCGTGTACAGGTCGGCGGCGCGTTGGCGGGCTGTCTCGCGTGCGTTGCCGGTGAGGTGGATGCCGGGCTTGTAGTCCCTCATCGGAGGGCTCCTCTCGTGAGTTGGGTTGGGGCCCGGGGCCCGCGGTTGGGGGAAGTCGCGGGCCCCGGGTGGCGGCCGCTGGGGGGAGGTGCGGCCGCCGGTCAGGAAGTCAGTGGTGGCGGTCGTAGCGGGAGCCGAGCCAGCACACGGCCCCGACCCCCACCCCGACCACGGC
>NZ_JARGEE010000627.1:0-3749 GCF_033794485.1 Streptomyces sp. MB09-02B | reverse complement strand
AGTTTTTTAAAGAGACGGGGGGCGGACGTGGCGGGAGTGGGGCTGTCGGGATCCGTGGCGCTCGTCTCCAAGGTGTCCATGTCCGTCACGGTAGCGCCGATCTGACGGCCCGTCAGTAACACCGTCGGTAACACGGTTGCGTCCGCACGGCGGCGGCACGGCGGCGATACGGCGGCACGGCGGCGATACGGCGGCGACCCGGCGGCGGCACGGCGGCGATCAGGACGCGCGGGTCCGGGAGAGTCTGTGCAGACCTGGTGTCGTCCCGCGTGCCTCCCTGTGATCGACCTCTCGCACGGCTGACGGATCCGCCATGAACAAGGCAAACTGGCCTGGTTGTCAGGTAGGCCTTAGGGGGCTGTCGATGGGCGGTGGACCGGGAGTGCCGGAGGTCGGTGGGCCGCGAGTGCCGGAGCAGAGGACCGCAGTGGACGCCGAGACCGCGGCACCGGCCCCCGAGGCCCCGGCCGAGCTGCGCTTCGGCGTGCTCGGGCCCGTGCGGGCCTGGCGCGGCACCGAACCCCTCGCCACCGGTTCGCCCCAGCAACGTGCCCTGCTCGCCGCCCTGTTGCTCCGCGAGGGCCGCACCGCCACCGCGAGCGAGCTGATCGACGCGCTGTGGGGCGACGAGCCGCCGTCCCAGGCGCTGGCCGCCGTACGGACGTATGCCTCCCGGCTGCGCAAGGTGCTCTCCCCCGGCGTCCTGGTCAGCGAGTCCGGCGGCTACGCGGTCCGCGCGCTGCCCGCCGGCGCCCTGGACCTCGCCGTGGCCCAGGAACTGGCGACCGACGCGGAGAAGGCCAAGAACTCCGGCGACCTGTGCCGGGCCCGTCGGCTGTTGAACGAGGCGCTCGGGCTGTGGGACGGCGAGGTCCTGGCGAGCGTTCCGGGCCCGTACGCGGAGACCCAGCGGGCCCGCCTCGACGAGTGGCGGCTCCAACTGGTCGAGTCCCGCCTGGACATGGACCTGGAGCAGGGCTGCCACGCCGAGGCGGTTTCCGAGCTGACCGCCCTCACCGCTGCGCACCCGTTGCGGGAGCGACTGCGCGAACTACTGATGCTGGCGCTGTACCGCAGCGGACGCCAGGCGGAGGCCCTCGCGGTGTACGCGGACACCCGCCGCCTGCTCGCGGACGAACTCGGCGTGGACCCGCGCCCCGGCCTGCGGGAGTTGCAGCAGCGCATCCTGCGAGCCGACCCCGGCCTCGCGGCACCCTCCGCGCCACCGGCCCCGGAGCCTGCCGCCGCCGCTGTCCGGCCCGCCCAACTCCCCGCCACTGTCCCGGACTTCACCGGTCGTGCCGCTCTCGTCGAGGACCTGAGCGCGGTGCTGGCGGCGGCCTCCGGCGCGGAGGGCCAGGTGATGGCCGTGTCCGCGCTGGCCGGCATCGGCGGCGTCGGCAAGACGACCCTCGCGGTGCACGTGGCCCACCAGGCCAGATCGGCCTTCCCCGACGGCCAGTTGTACGTCGACCTCCAGGGCGCCGGCGCCCGCCCCGCCGAGCCGGAGACGGTCCTCGGCGCCTTCCTGCGCTCGCTGGGCACGGCCGACTCCGCGATCCCCGACTCCCTGGCGGAGCGGGCCGCGCTGTACCGGTCGGTCCTGGACGGCCGCCGGGTGCTGGTCCTGCTCGACAACGCGCGCGACGCCGCCCAGGTACGGCCCCTGCTGCCGGGAACCGCCGGCTGCGCGGCCCTCGTGACCGCCCGGGTGCGCATGGTGGACCTGGCCGGTGCCCATCTCGTCGACCTGGACGTGATGTCCCCCGACGAGGCGCTGCGGCTCTTCACGAGGATCGTGGGCGAGGAGCGGGTCGCGGCGGAACGCGAGGCCGCCCTCGACGTCGTCGGCGCCTGCGGCTTCCTCCCCCTCGCCATCCGCATCGCCGCCTCCCGGCTGGCGGCGCGCAGAACCTGGACGGTGTCCGTCCTGGCCGCCAAACTCGCCGACGAGCGGCGGCGGTTGGACGAGCTCCAGGCGGGCGACCTGGCCGTGAAGGCCACCTTCGAGCTGGGCTACGGCCAGCTGGAGCCCGCCCAGGCCCGCGCCTTCCGGCTCCTCGGCCTCGCGGACGGCCCGGACATCTCGCTGGCCGCCGCGGCCGCCGTACTCGACCTGCCGCCGGAGGAGACCGAGGATCTCTTGGAGGCCCTCGTCGACACGTCCCTCCTCGAATCCGCCGCCCCCGGCCGCTACCGCTTCCACGATCTCGTCCGGCTCTACGCGCGTGCATGCGCGGAACGGGACGAACAGCCGCCGGGGGAACGGGAGTCGGCGATGTCGCGGCTGCTGGACTTCTATCTGGCGACGGCCTCCCAGGTCTACGCGATCGAGCGCCCCGGCGACCGGCTCGTGGACCACCTGGAGATCACCGTCTATCCGGGCCTGCGCTTCGCCGAGGGTTCCGCCGCGCTGGACTGGCTCTACACCGAGGCGTCCTGCCTCCTGGCCTGCGTACGCCAGTCCGCCGGCACGGACCGGCTGCGCCGTGCGGTCGACCTGCTCTGGGCCGCCAAGGACCTCACAGAGTCGGGCGCCAACTCCCACCAGTACGAGACGACGGCGCGCGCGATGTGCGACGCGACGCGTGCGGCGGGGGACGCGCGGGCGGAGGGGCGCGCGCGGATGATGCTCACCAACGTTTTACTGGTGAGCGGGCGCATCCAGCAGGCCGAGGAGCAGGCCGGGCTCGCCATGGAGCTGGCGTCCACCGCGCGGGACGACCGGGCGATCAGCTGGGTGTCCAACGACCGGGGGATCATCTCGTTGCACCAGGGCCGGTACGCCGACGGCAAGATGTTCCTGGAGCAGGCCATCGAGGGCTACCGCACGGCGGGCAACCGCCCCGGCGTGGCGCTCAGTCTGTGCAACCTGTCCCGCGCCCACCTGGGCATGGGCAGCATCACCAAGGCCGTCGAGGTCGCCGAGCAGGGCCTCGCGGCCCAGTTGGAGATCGGTCGGACGATGCGCCTGGCCAACGGGCACTTCACGCTGGGGATCGCGCTGACCCGGGCGGGACGGCACGCCGAGGCGCTCAGTCAGCTCTCCGACGCGCTGGGCATCTTCATCGACCACCGGCAGCGGCTCTGGGAGGGCGTGACCAACTTCCGTATCGCCGAGGCCCATCTGGCGGCGCACCGCCCCACGTCGGCGGCACAGCACGCCGAACAGGCCCTCGCCCTCGGAGTGATCGGCGGCGACCGCATGCGCGGCAATGTGCTGACGCTGCTGGGCCGCGCGCTGTTCGCCCTGGGCCAGGCGGACCGTGCCAGGGCCTGCTGGCGTGACGCGCTGGGCCTCTACGAGCAGACCGGCGGCACCGTCGAGGCGAAAGAGACCCGTACGCTCCTCACGACCCCCCGGGCCGCGTGAGCCGCGCCGGGGCGTCGCGTCGGGGGCGTTCAGCATTCGTTTATCGCCGTCCGGCACTCTCGTACCTGTCACACCGTCGCGTCGGGGGGCAGACGGTCTGACCAGGAGCTCAACCGATCAGGGTGAGGCTCCGAACGGCCCGTCCGGCTGCCCTCGGGGGAGCGACCGGACGGGCCTTGCCGGTTCGTCACCACAGCAGAGGAAATCACGACATGAGCGACAAGAAGACGACCGCGGACGCCACCACGCAGGACAACGCCATGCCGACGCCGCCGGCGGAGAAGCCGGAGGCCACCACGCTCGACAACGCGATGCCGAGCGAGCCCGTCAAGACCGACGACATCCGCACGCTGGACAACGCGATGCCCGCCCCGCC
>NZ_JARGEE010000626.1:0-3784 GCF_033794485.1 Streptomyces sp. MB09-02B | reverse complement strand
CGTTCGAGCCCCATCAACACCCCCCACGCCGGCAACACCCGCAACAGCAACCGCACGGGAGGTGAAGGGCGTTGACGACCGATTCCCACCATCTGTCCCATCCGATCACGCCCCGCCGTACATATCTGATCGGCCGCGCCCGGCCGAACGCGATCATCGGCCGGAACCGCGAGTCCGGCGAGATCGCGTTGATCATCGCGGGCGCGTTCCTCGGCATGATGTGCGGACTCCTCGTCCCGGTGCTCGTCCCGCGCATCGCCCTGCTGACGGGCTTCCCGATGCTGGCGCTGGCCGCGGTGTACGTGCCGTACAAGCGGCGGACGTTCTACAAGTGGTTCGAGATCAACCGGAGTTACAAGCGCAGCCTGCGCAAGGGCACGACGTACCGCTCCGCCAACATGGAGGCCGGCACCCGCCTCGACGGCCGTGAGGTCGAGGTCGGGCCCCCGCCCGGCATCGGCCGCATCACCTGGCTCGCCGCGCCCTTCGGCCCGGACGAGATCGCCGTCCTGCTGCACGCCGACCGCCGGACCGTCACCGCCGCCATCGAGATCGAGGGCCCCGGCGTCGGTCTGCGCGACTCCGAGGACCAGGAAGCCCTCGTCGACCGCTTCGGCACCCTCCTCAAGCACGTGGCCAACGGCGACGGCTTCGTCACCCGCCTCCAGATGCTGGCCCGCACGCTCCCCGCCGACCCGGACGCCCACGCCAAGGACGTCGCCCAGCGCGGCGACGACCGCGCCCCCGGCTGGCTCCAGCAGTCGTACGACCAACTGCAGTCCATGGTCTCCACCAGCAGCGAGCAGCACCGCGCGTACCTCGTCGCCTGTATGCACTACAGCCGCGAACTGGCCGCCGAGGGCCACGCCATGGCCCGCGCCGCCCGCCCGCACGGCCGCAAGCTGGACAAGGACGCCGGCCTCGCCGTCGTCATGGCCCGCGAGCTGACGGACATCTGCTCGCGCCTCCAGGAGGCCGACATCCGCGTACGGCAGCCGCTCGGTCAGGGCCGCCTCGCCTCCCTCATCCACTCCATGTACGACCCGGACCACCCCATCGACCACATCCAGGCCATGACCAAGCGCAACGCCTGGCCGGCCGAACTGGACGCGATGGAGCCGGACTACCTCCAGGCCAAGACCCGCGAGTCCTCCACCCGCGCCCCCTGGTGCCACGCCACGGCCTGGGTGAAGGAGTGGCCGATGACCCCGGTCGGCGTCAACTTCCTGGCGCCCCTCCTGGTCCACACCCCGGACGTCATCCGTACCGTCGCCGTCACGATGGACCTCGAACCCACCGAGGTCGCCATCGAACGCATGCTGACGGAGAAGACCAACGACGAGGCGGAGGCGTCCCGCGCCGCCAAGATGAACCGCACCGTCGACCCGCGCGACGTGGCCTCCCACTCCCGCCTCGACCAGCGCGGCGAGGACCTCGCGAGCGGCGCCGCCGGCGTCAACCTCGTCGGGTACATCACTGTCTCCTCCCGCTCCCCGGAGGCACTGGCCCGCGACAAGCGGACGATAAGGGCCTCGGCCGGCAAGTCGTACCTCAAGCTGGAGTGGTGCGACCGCGAGCACCACCGGGCCTTCGTCAACACGCTCCCGTTCGCCACCGGAATCCGAAGGTAGGGCCATCGCGATGCGGGACCATCCGAGGGCCCCTGGAGCCCAACCGCACCTGGAGGTGAGGCACTGATGCGGGACCCGATGTCCGCCCTCACGGACGCCTTCACATCCTTCCTCTTCGGCAAGGTCGAGACGACCCGCCTCCCCGTCCGCACCTCCACCGGGCAGGCCCAGGCGGTCTACCTCCCGACCGCCGCCCCCGGCCTCGGCGACTCCGGCGTGATCATCGGCCGCGAGGTCTACTCCGGGAAGGGCTACATCTACGACCCCTTCCAGCTCTACGGCCAGCAACTCCCCGCCCCGCACTGGCTCGTCCTCGGCGAGTCCGGCAACGGCAAGTCGGCCCTGGAGAAGACGTACGTCCTGCGGCAGCTGCGCTTCCGCGACCGCCAGGTCGTCGTCCTCGACGCCCAGGGCGAGGACGGCGTCGGCGAGTGGAACCTCATCGCGGAGGAGCTGGGAATAACTCCCATCCGCCTCGATCCGACGGCCGCCCTCGACATGGGCATCCGCCTCAACCCCCTCGACCCCTCGATCACCACGACGGGTCAGCTCGCGCTGCTCCGCACGATCATCGAGGTCGCGATGGGCCACGGCCTTGACGAACGCTCCGGCTTCGCCCTCAAGGTCGCGCACGCCTACGTCAACGAGACGATCGTCGAGCGACAGCCGGTCCTCACCGACATCGTCGAGCAGCTCCGCCACCCCGAGCCGGAGTCCGCGGAGGCGATGAACGTCGCCATAGACGACGTACGGGCCTGGGGCCTGGACGTGGCGCTGGTCCTGGACCGCCTGGTCGACGGTGACCTGCGCGGCATGTTCGACGGCCCGACGACCGTGGGCATCGACCTCGACGCGCCCCTCATCGTCTTCGACCTGTCCCACATCGACCGCAACTCCATCGCCATGCCCATCCTCATGGCGATCGTCGGCGTCTGGCTGGAGCACACCTGGATCCGCCCCGACCGGAAGAAGCGCATCTTCCTGGTCGAGGAGGCCTGGCACATCATCAACAGCCCCTTCGTCGCCCAGCTCTTCCAGCGCCTGCTGAAGTTCGGCCGCCGACTCGGTCTGTCCTTCGTCGCCGTCGTCCACCACCTCTCCGACGTCGTCGACGGAGCGGCGGCGAAGGAGGCGTCCGCGATCCTCAAGATGGCCTCCACCCGGACGATCTACGCCCAGAAAGCGGACGAGGCCCGTGCGACCGGCCGCGTCCTCGGCCTGCCCCGCTGGGCGGTGGAGATCATCCCCACCCTCACCCCCGGCATCGCCGTCTGGGACGTCAACGGCAACGTGCAGGTGGTCAAACACCTGATCACCGAGACCGAACGCCCCCTCGTCTTCACCGACCGCGCGATGACCGAGTCCTCCGTCGACCACCTGATGGACGACGACGCCCTGCGCGCCGCCGAACTGGAGGCGGAGGAACGGGCTGCCGCGTTCGTCGAACACCAACTGAGCGAGGTCGACGGATACGGCTCCTCCGAGTCGACGGTGGCTTGAGCGAGACCAGCGATGAGCCGGAACAAGCAGGGGCAGGGCGAGGAAGCGGCGTGAACGACGGCGGAGCGTACGGCGGGAACAACGGCCGCGCGTACGGTGGCGGAGGGTACGGCGCGTACGGCGCGTACGGCGGTCGCACGTACGGACGCGGGGGGTACGACGTGTACGCCGGCTACGGCGGCTACGGCGGCGAGCGATGAGACCGGACGATCGGCGCCCCCAGCAGGGTGGAGGCGGCATCCCCGACGGGCTGCTGATCGCCCTTCTGGGCTTCCTGGTGAGTCTGACCCTGCTGGTCTGGTCGGCCACCGGCCTGGCCGGCCTCTTCGCCCACGGCGCCTGGCCGGACGCCGTCACCTTCACCCGCACACCCATGGCCGTACGCAGCCTGGTCTCCGCCCCTCAAGACCTCCCCGCCGCCTGGCCGGACACCCCCGCCGCCCAGCTCTCCGGCTACGGCCTCTTCTGGGGCCTCTTCATCAGCCAGCTCATGGTCCTCCTCGTCCTGACCGTCTTCACGATGGGCACGCTGGCCCGCTGGCGCGCCGTACGAGCGAGGGAGAAGGCGGCACGGGCCGCCCAGAGGCAGGTCGAACCAGCGGCAGGGCCACTGGTCCAGCACCCCGACCAAGCAGCACCACACCCCACTGCCC
>NZ_JARGEE010000625.1:0-3805 GCF_033794485.1 Streptomyces sp. MB09-02B | reverse complement strand
CCTATGTTCCCGCCGTCCCCCTCACACCCCAGGCGCACCGCACACCCCTCACATCCCTCGCCGCCGAGCTACGACAGGCCCCGCGCGTACTCGACGCGTTCGTCGCGCCCGGTGGCACACCCGACCTCCGTGCCGTCCTCACCCGCTCCTACCGTCGTCTTCCGGCGGAGCACGCCCGGCTGTTCCGTCTGCTGTCGCCGCACCCGGGCCCTGACCTGGACGCCGAGACGGCAGCGGCCCTGGCCGGGCTCCCGGTCCGTCGCGCCCGGCAGGTGCTCGACGGCCTGGCCGACGCGCACCTCGTCAGGGAACACACGCCCGGCCGCTACACCCAGCACGAGCTGCTGCGCGCGCTCGCCGCCGAGCTGGCCGGGACGTACGACGCGCACGAGACCCACCGCACCGCCCACCCCACCGCCGACCGCACCGCCGACCGCACCGGCGACCGCACAACCCGCCGCTCGGTCGTCCACGGAGACCCGTCAGAAGCCCCCTCCAACTAGCCGCGTGGCGTAGCCGCGTGTCGACGGCCGTCACTCGACGGTCACTCTTTTTTCACATCTCCCTTCCTAGGCTCCGGGTGCAGTGACTGAACGGTGTGCTCGAACGGCCTTGGAGGTAGGGACAGATGACGAGGTCCGACATCGGCACCATCGCCCCGGCGGGTCTCCGCATCACCGTCCTCGGCGGGAACGCCGCCGAATTACCCGGGAAGGGACGGTCACCCGGAGCCGGGGCGTACCGGCTGACCGCGCGGGTCGGGGGCGCGTACCTGTTCGTGGGACTGCACGGCCCCCGCGTTCCGTCGGCCGCCCCGGTCCCGGATCTTTCGCTCCAGCCGGGTGACATCTGCTTCTACGACGCGAACCACCCGCCGTCACTGGACTTCCCCGACCACTGCCGCCTCACGGTCTTCCTGGTCGCGCGCGAGGAACTCGGGCTGGAGGACGGCTACGACGACCTGCGGCGTGTCGTCTCGCACCCGGTCGCCCGGTCCTCCCGACTGGGCACCCTGCTGTCGCCGTTCCTGTCCGAACTGGCCGACACGGCGGTCCCGGCGATCCCGGCGGTCCCCGCGATCCCGGCGATCTCCGCGATCCCGGCGATCTCCGCGATCCCGGCGGAGCCCCCGGTCGGCGAGATGCTCGCCCGGAACGCCGTGAACCTGTTGGCCACGCTCGCGGCGGAGCAGCTGGGGCGGACCCGGACCGGTACACCGGGCGCCGACCCGACGAACGCACCGGCCGACCGTTCGCCCCTGATGGCACGGATCCTGGAGTTCATCGACGAGCACCTGGCCGACGCGGACCTGTCGCCCGAGGTGATCGCGGGAGCCCACCACATCTCGGTGCGTTATCTGCACAGGCTCTTCCAGGACGAGGGGACGTCCGTGGGGCGCTGGGTCCAGCGCCGCCGACTGGAGGAGTGCCGGCGCGACCTCGTGCTCGGTGTCCGCAACCGCCGGACCATCGCCGCGGTCGCCGGCCGCTGGGGCTTCCTCAGCGCGACCCACTTCAGCCGGGTCTTCCGGGCGGCGTACGGCATGTCACCGAGCGAGTGGCGGGACTCGGCGCGGCAGGCCCCGACAGACGGCCGGGGCACACGTCTCCGCAACCACTAGCCCGCCCGCGCAGGCGGCGCCGGCCGTCCCTCAGCCCGCCGCGTGCTCCCCGATGACGGCCTGGGCGTAGACGATCCCGAGGCCGTAGGCGCCCCCGTGTTCCTTGACGACCTCGATGGTGGGTCCGTACGTCTCCGTACGCGCCCAGTCGCGCTGGAACTCCAGGAGCACCTGCACCCAGGTGACCGGTACGGCGCCGGCCTGGATCAACCGCTGCACGGCGTGCTCGTGGGCCTGCGGGCTGACACCGCCGGACGCGTCGGTGACGACGTAGACCTCGTAGCCCTGGGCCAGCGCGGACAGGGCGGGCAGCACGACGCACACCTCGGTCCACAGGCCGGCGATGACGAGCTTCCGGCGGCCCGTCGCCTTCACCGCCTCGACGAAGGCGACGTCCTCCCAGGCGTTCATCGTCGTACGGTCGATGGTCTTCCGGTCGGGGAAGACGTCCGCGAGCTGCGGCAGGAGCGGACCGGAGAAGGACTCGGCGGCCACCGTGCTGAGCACCACCGGCACGTCGAAGACCTTGGCGGCCTTGGCCAGCCCGACGGTCGCGTTGATGATCGCGGTGCGGTCTCCACTGCCGGTGCCGAAGAACATCTGCGGCTGGTGGTCCACGAACAGGACCGCGCAGTTGTCGGGGGTGAGCAGGTCGGGGCCGGGGGTGGCGGTGACGGCGTCGATGTCGATGTCGATGTCGACCATGGGCATGCCTTTCGGAGGGGGTGTGCGCCGACGCTGATCGCCGGCGATGCCGGAAAGCTAGGCGGGCCGGACGTCTCCCCCTGGTCCGGTGGCGCATCGCGTTCGTCCTCACAGCGCACGGGGTACCGACGCCGCCCATGTCGTGCGCTCCCGGACCGATTCCGGTGCGCTGGCGGGCAATTCCCCAGCCGGCTCCGGACCTAGCGTGCTGGCCGAGGCGCCGCCGCGCGACCCACCCACCGAACCGAGCGAGCCACCGAACCGCGCGAGCCATCGGTCCGCGGGCCGCCGCGCGCGCCGCCGAACCGAGCGCGACCCGGACAACACCTCGAACCGCGTGCGCCGCACGACATCACGACCCCTCGGGAGAACCACATGTCCGACACCTCCGAACCGATCCGCCCGGTCCTGGAACCGGCCGCCGCCGCCTTCGCCGAGGCCACCGCCAACCCGCCCTTCCTCTTCGAACTGCCGCCCGCAGAAGGCCGTAAGGCGGTCGACGAGGTGCAGTCCGGCGAGATCGCGAAGCCGGACATCGACGAGGAGTGGATCACCGTCTCCGGCGGCCCGACCGGCAGTGTCCGGGCGCGGATCGTCCGGCCGGCCGGGGCCGAGGGCGTCCTGCCCGTGATCCTCTACATCCACGGCGCGGGCTGGGTGTTCGGCAACGCCCACACCCACGACCGGCTGGTCCGTGAGCTGGCCGTGGGCGCGCGGGCCGCCGTGGTCTTCCCCGAGTACGACCTCTCCCCCGAGGCCCGCTACCCGGTCGCCGTCGAGCAGAACTACGCGGTCGCGAAGTGGGTCGTCGAGCAGGGCGCGTCCAAGGACCTGGACGGCACGCGGCTGGCAGTGGCCGGCGACTCGGTCGGCGGCAACATGACCGCCGCGCTGACCCTGATGGCCAAGCAGCGCGGTGATGTCCCGCTGGTGCAGCAGGTGCTGTTCTACCCGGTGACGGACGCGAGCTTCGACACCGGCTCCTACCACCAGTTCGCCACGGGGTACTTCCTGCGCCGCGACGGCATGCAGTGGTTCTGGGACCAGTACACGACCGACGAGGCCGAGCGGGCCCACATCACCGCGTCCCCGCTGCGCGCGAGCCTCGACCAGCTCAAGGACCTGCCTCCGACCCTCGTGATCACCGGTGAGGCCGACGTCCTGCGCGACGAGGGCGAGGCGTACGCGAACAAGCTCCGCGAGGCCGGTGTGGCGGTGACCGCCGTGCGCTTCCAGGGCGTCATCCACGACTTCGTCATGCTGAACGCCCTGCGCGGGACCCACGCCGCCGAGGCCGCGATCACCCTGGCCACGACCACCCTGCGCACCGCCCTGCACGGCAACTAGCCACACAGGCCAACAAGCCCAGGGACCTTCAGGTCCGCAGACCCAGACCTGTCTCTTATAACCATTTCCGAGCCCATGAGACAGGTAAAAATCTCGTATGCCTCTTTCTGGTTGAACAAAAAAAAAAAAATC
>NZ_JARGEE010000624.1:0-3806 GCF_033794485.1 Streptomyces sp. MB09-02B | reverse complement strand
GGGTGGCGGTGGCGGCGCGGCTGTCCGAGCCCGGCGGCTGAGACGGCGTCGGGTCGGCCGGGGAGCCCGGGGCGACCGCCCCGCCGGGCACGGGCGCACCCGCTCCGACTGCTGCCTCCGCAGCGCCCACCGCCTCGGTCTGCGGCGCCCTTCCGGCTGCCCCGGACCGCTGGTCCCCTCCCGCCGCGACAGCGCCCGGACGCGCCGGCGTGTCCCTGCGGCGCCCGGCCGGGGGGACGTACGACGGGACCACGGCGAGGAGGACGCCGGGCACGTGCGCGGCGAGGGAGGCCAGCAGGCCGTCCCCGGCGTGGAGTTCGGCCGTGTCCGCGGCCGAGTCGACGACCGCGACCACCGCGTCGAAGCCGCCGCCGGCCACGTTGTACGCGTACCGCTCCCCCGGCCCGTCCGCCGGGTCGTCGTGGGCCGGGAAGACGAGGCGGCTGCGTATCGCGTAGCCGGGGTCGTCGACGGCGAGGACGGGCGACCGCGTGGTGGTGGAGAACCGTATCTCCGGCCCCTCCGCGGCCGACTTCTCCAGCTCCCGCGCGAGCGCGAGCGGGGCGTACATCAGCTCCTCGAAGCCGAGCACGAGCACCCGGCGGGCCCCCGGCGGCAGCGCCTCCGCCAGGCGCGCGGCCATGGCGGGCAACGCGCTCTCCAGCCGCGAACGGTGCGCGGGGGTGAACCCGTGCCGCCCCCCGTCGGGCACCCCGGCGGGCCAGCCCAGCTCGACCCGGGTGACCCCGGCCACCGAAGCCCCGGCCGGACCCGAACCCGTGCCCGCGCCCTCGCCCGAACCCGCGCCCGCGCCCGCGCCCGCGCCCCCAGCCAAATCGGCACCGACACTCGCACCGCGCCCAGCGGCGGCACCAGAGCCCCCGGACCCGCGCGCGGCGTCGGCCACTCGCGCCGGCGCGGCCCGCTCGTGTTCCGCCACGAGCGCCTGGCCCTTCTCCAGGACCCCCTCCGGCAGCCGTACGGTCCCCTTCGCCGCGGTCACCAGGTCGACCCGCGCCCCGATCTCCCGGGCGAACGAGTCCAGTCGCCCCTGGTCGGCGGCCGACCGCATGTCGACCAGCGCCACCACGACGTACCGCTCCCGCGGGTACCGCTCGTGCAGCGCGCGAATGGTGTTCAGGACCGTGTTCCCGGTGGAGAACTCGTCGTCGACGAGCACCAGCGGCCCCGGCGCCGCGAGCAGCGTGGGGTCCTCCGGCAGCAGCAGATGCGAGGTCGCGTGGGAGTGCGACTCCTCGAAGCCCCCGGCCTGCGCGACGCCCTCGACGGGACGCCGCGTGGAATGGAGGTAGGGCGCCTCGCCCACCCCGTCCGCGACCGAGTGCCCGAGCCCGGTGGCCGTCTCGGCGTACCCGAGGACGACCGCGGCCCGCGCCCCGTCCGCCCCCAGCAGCTCCCGCACCCGGCGGCCCAGCGCGAACCCGTGCCCGTGGACGACGGCCGGGGACTGCGGGACATGCTTGCCGAGGACGTTCGACACCAGCAGATGCGCCCGCTTGGGGTTGCGCCGCAACGCGAGGCCCAGCAGCCCGGTCAGCTCCCCGTCACCGACCAGTTCGACCCCGAGCCGCTCACGGACCCAGGTCCCGGACCAGACTCCGCCGGACGTCCCGGTCGTGTCGTTCACTGCGTTGTTCATCGAATCCTTAGTCGGTAAGGCGATCGGTACGGCGGGTGGACGGCCGGGCGGGTGGACGCTCGGGCAAGTAGACGGTCAGGCGGGCAGGCCCGCGGCCAGCAGGTCCACGAACCCGATGTCCTCATGGGCGACACCGAACACCTCGGCGCGCTGCAGAACCCTTTCTGCCCAGGCGCGGTGAGGCTTGACCTCGTTCATCTTGTTGCGGGAGGCCGAGCGCAGGACCCCGCCCCCGTGGCGGTCGGGCCGCACGATGTCCTGGGCGTCGCCGAACTCCTCGTGGCTTACCACGGACAGCGCGTGCACCGGCAGCACGTGCGAGGGGTGGATGCAGGTCTTGCCGAGCAGCCCGTTGGCCTGGTCGAGGGAGATCTCGCGCAGCAGACCGTCCAGCGCGTGCTCGATGAGCGACTCACGCAGCTCCCCGGCCCGGTTCGCCAGGAAGGGGCTGGTGCGCAGCTGCGGCTTGAACATGCGCTCCTGGACCCGGAAGTACTCCCACACGGGCCCGGTCACCGTGAACCCGGTGCCGTCGGCGCGTCCGAGCACGTTCACCACGTCCGCGATCACGGAGGCGACGATCTGGACGTCGTACGCGGTCATGTCCGGTGCCCGGCGCAGCGCGTAGGAGGAGCAGAAGTCGGTGACGCCGAGGCGCAGCGCGAGCACGCGGTCGCGGTACTTGTCGACGGTGTGGGCGATGCCCTGGAGCGCCTCTACGCGCGTCTCCCGGTACATCAGCTCGGGTGATTCGAGGACCGGCATCCCGAACAGCCGCCGTCCGCTCGCGGCCTCGGCGGCGGTGAGCGCCTCCAGGAAGGCCACGCCCCGTTCCTCGGTGAACTTGGGGAACACGAAACCGGACAGCAGCCGTACGGCCGGGCCGAACCGGCTGACCAGATCGGGTATCTGCTCGGGGAAGCGGACCCTGATGAAGAGCAGCGGAGGCTCGACGTCGGGCCGGCCGGCGAGGTCGGTGAACTGCCGGACGAGGTTCTCCTCGGCGCCCACGACCTCCGCGTCGTCGATGGAGTCCTCCAGGCAGAGCACCATGGAGACCACACCGCGCCCGGCCTGCTTGACGATGTCGTCGGCCAGCCGCTCCCGGGTCGCCGGGCTGTAGAGCGTGGCGCCGAGCGCGGCCGCGAGCACCTGGGCCGGGGAGTCGGCGTCGAAGACCCCGGGCTCCCGGTAGAAGAGACGTCGACGCTCCTCAGGGGCGATGTGCCCGAAATGACGCATGTGGTTCCCCCGTGCTTGCTCGGCATCCGGTCACGATCGTGGCCGGTAATAGTACGTACAAATGTGTGACATCAGTTCCCGCATGGCGTGAAGTTCTGGTAACCCGGCCGTGTCGGGCGCTGAACGATTTCACCGGCGGTTCGCCGCCCCCGCGTTGTCGTGATCAGGACCGAGAGGGCAGGATGACCGCATGACGCACGCGATGCTGAAGGGGTCGAACGTTCCCGTAGAAGCCACGGCGGTTCGCGCCGTGCTGCGCTGGGCGCCGGGGCAGGACGCCCCCGACGTCGACGCCTCGGCGCTGCTCCTCGGCCCCGACGGCCGCGTACGGTCCGACGAGGACTTCGTCTTCTACAACCAGCCCCGCCACCCCTCGGGCAAGGTGTGGCGACTCGGCAAGAAGCGTGTGGCCGACGGCCTCACCGACACCATCCAGACCGATCTGGCGGGTGTCGAGTCCGCCGTCGGCCAGATTCTCCTCGTGGCCTCCGCCGACGACGCCTCCGGGGACCCCGTCCCCTTCGGCCGCGTACGGTCCCTGCGCATCCTGCTGTACGACGCCACCGTCGCCGACGCCGAACCGCTGGCGTATTTCGACATCAAGCCGGAGACCGGCGACGAGACCGCGCTGATCTGCGGCGAGCTCTACCGCCGGGGCGGCGCCTGGAAGTTCCGTGCCCTGGGCGAGGGCTACACCAACGGGCTCCAGGGCCTCGCCATGGACTTCGGCATCTCGGTCGACGAGTCGGAGACGGCGGCCACGACGACCGACGAGGACGCCACGACCCAGACCCCGGCCCCGGCCCCGGAGATCTCGGCCCCTCTGCCTCCCGAGCAGCCCCCGACGGGCGTCCCGTCCCAGCCCGGGTACGGCTACCCTCCGGCGGCCCCGACCCAGCAGTCG
>NZ_JARGEE010000623.1:0-3810 GCF_033794485.1 Streptomyces sp. MB09-02B | reverse complement strand
ACTAGGTTATTCGTCGGCAGCGTCGAATGTGTTTAAGTGTCTGGGCCCGACCTCGTCCGCCCCCGCCGCGCCGCCGACTCGTCGTTCGGCGTGTGCGGCACCAACTCGCATGTCACCCTCGAACAGGCCCAGGACGACGCGGAAGCGGCCGGGAAAGGGACGCGGACGCCGGACGGGGCGGGTCCGCGTCGTCCGGGGCCTGTTCGAGGATGACATGGGCGTTGGTGCCGCTCACGCCGAACGACGAGACGGCGGCGCGGCGGGGGCGGCCGAGGTCGGGCCAGTCGCACGGTTCGGTGAGCAGTTCGACGGCGCCGGTGGTCCAGTCCACCTCGGGTGAGGGCCGGTCGACGTGGAGGGTGCGGGGCAGTCGCCCGTGGCGTATCGCCATCACCATCTTGATGACACCGGCGGCCCCGGCGGCCGCCTGGGCGTGCGCCAGGTTGGACTTCACCGAGCCGAGCCGGAGCGCCTGCCCCGCGGGCCGCTCCGCGCCGTACGTGGCCAGCAGCGCCTGCGCCTCGACGGGGTCGCCGAGCCGGGTGCCGGTGCCGTGCCCCTCGACGACGTCGACATCGGCGGCGGTCAGCCGGGCGTTCGCCAGCGCCTGCCGGATCACACGTTGCTGGGAGGGGCCGTTGGGGGCGGTCAGTCCGTTGGAGGCCCCGTCCTGGTTGACGGCGGTGCCCCGGATCACGGCGAGCACCTGGTGGCCGTTGCGCCGGGCGTCCGACAGGCGCTCCACGAGCAGCATGGCCGCGCCCTCGCCCCAAGCGGTGCCGTCCGCCGCCTCCGCGTAGGAGCGGCAGCGGCCGTAGGGGGCCACGTTGCCCTGCCGGGTGCTCTCCACGAAGGTGCTGGGGCTCGACATGACGGTGGCGCCGCCGGCCAGGGCGAGGTCGCACTCGCCGGCCCGTAGCGCCTGTGCGGCCAGGTGCAGGGTGACCAGGGAGGAGGAGCAGGCCGTGTCGACGGTGACGGCGGGCCCTTCGAGGCCGAGGGTGTAGGCGACGCGGCCGGAGAGGACACTGCCGGCGACCCCGGTGCTCAACAGGCCCTGGACCTCGTCGGGCAGGGTGGAGAGTTCGCCGCCGTAGTCGTGGTACATGATGCCGGCGTAGACGCCGGTGCGGGTGCCGGCGAGCGTGGCGGGCACGATCCGGGCGTGCTCCAGCGTTTCCCAGGACACCTCCAGCAGCAACCGCTGCTGCGGGTCCATCGCGAGGGCCTCGCGCGGTGAGATCCCGAAGAAGCCGGCGTCGAACTCGCCCGCGTCGTACAGGAAGGCGCCTTCCCGGGCACGACTGGTGCCCAGCCGGTCGTCGCCCTCGGCGAACAGGGCGTCGAAGTCCCACCCCCGGTCGCCGGGCATGGCCCCTACGGCGTCACGGCCCTCGTCCACCAGCCGCCACAGGTCGTCGGGGCCGGTGACGCCGCCGGGGAAGCGGCAACCGATGCCGACGACGGCGATGGGTTCGCTGTCGGCGTCCTCCAGCTGCTTGAGCCGTCTGTGCGCCTTGCGGAGATCGCCCGTCATGGTGCGGATGTACTCGACGAGCCGTGCTTCGTCCGTCACTGGAACCCCCTGGGGTCGGAGCCGTGCGGATGTTCACCAGGGAGCGGGCAGCGGCAGCCGCAGGACGGCGGGCCGAGCGGTCCTGGGTACTTCTAGATTCAAGTAGAGACGATCACGGGCACCTCGCGACACCCCTGACCTAGGCCCCGGAGGTTAGGGGTGGGGTCAGGGGGCTCACAGGAGCCGTCCGGTCAGTGTGAGCTGTTAGCGTCCGAAGACCGCCAGCCCCGACCCCCCGGAGCCACCAGGTGACCGTGCAGAGCGAGAGCAGGGATCTGTGGATCCGCCGCTACCACCCCGCCCCGGACAGCGCGGTGCGGCTGCTGTGCCTGCCGCACGCCGGAGGATCGGCGAGCTTCTACTTCCCCGTCTCCCAGGCCCTCGCGCCCCGTATCGAGGTGCTCGCGGTGCAGTACCCGGGACGTCAGGACCGGCGCCTGGAACCCTGCGTGGAGACCATCCCCGAACTCGCCGACCGGCTCCTGCCGTTGGTCGTCGAGGAGGCGGACCGTCCCCTCGCCCTCTTCGGCCACAGCATGGGCGCGTCGCTCGCCTTCGAACTCGCCGGGCTCCTGGAGCGGCGGGCCGGTGTCGTTCCGTCGATGCTCTTCGCCTCCGGCCGGCGCGCGCCCTCCCGCTTCCGCGCCGAGGAGGACATCCACCGGCGGGGCGACGAAGCCCTGCTCACCGAGATCAGACGGCTCGCCGGCACCGACAGCCGCGTCCTCGGCGACGACGAGGTGCTCCGCATGATCCTCCCGGCCCTCCGCAACGACTACCGCGCCGCCGAGCTGTACCGTCCGGCCCGCGTCCACCAAGTGGCCTGCCCCGTCACCGCGTTGGTCGGTACGGAGGACCCGAAGGCCCCGCTGGACGACGTCCACGCCTGGCGGGACCACACCACGGGCCCGTTCACCACCCACACCTATCCCGGCGGCCACTTCTACCTGATCGACCAGGCCCCCCGGGTGATCGACCTGATCACCGAGCTCCTGACCGCCGTACGACCGGCCGCCCCGGCCCCTCCCCCTCGACGGTGAGCGTCGGCACGACGGTACGGCGCCCTCGGACCAGCCGGTGCCGTCGGGCGTCGCCACGCGTCTCAGAGGCGCGGCTTCCGCCAGGTCCTGATCTCGGTCGCCGGAAGCCGTTCCGCGAAGCGGCCGTCGGGGGCCTCCCGTTCCAGGAGCGCACGCAGATCCCGCTCGAACTCCCGCAGCCGGTCGCCGAACAGGTGCGGGGCGGAGAAGGAGTGGGAGAACACCCACGCGACGAGGTCGTCCACGGTGCGGGTGACCACGTGCCCGGCGGGCACGACATGCCGTGCGTAGCCCTCGAAGCCGGCGCGCGTGATGACGAGGTCCTCACCGCCGGGCGTGCCGTGGACCAACTGCCCCTGGCCCGCACGCCGTACCGGTCCCAGAAAGCGGCGTACCAGGTCACCGATCCGCTCGTACGGCGGCGCGGGTGACGGCAGCGGTGTCGGGTCGGGCGGCGGGTCCTTGCGGTCGCTGATGTGGACGAACGCGCCGCCCGGCTCCAGCATCCCCCGCACGGCGGCCGCGACCCGGTCACGGTCCGTCCAGTGGAAGGACTGGGCGAACACCACGACCCTGAACTCCCCCAGCCCGGCGGGCAGGTCCTCGGCGCGGGCGGCCACCCAGCGGACGTTGGTCACCCCCAGGCGCGCGGCCCGCCGCTCGCCCTCCGCCAGCATGTCGTCGTCGGGATCGACGCCGACGGCCTCCGTGAAGTAGGGCGCCATCGGCAGCAGCACGATCCCGGGTCCACAGCCGACGTCGAGGAGACGGCCCCCGCCGTCCAGGCCGAGGGACCCGGCGAGGGTCTCGGCGAAACCGGTGGCGTACGGGAGCCGGCCCCGCTCGTAGTACGCCGCGCTGCCCTGGAAGAGCGTGGGGTCCCACTGCCATCCGTCCGGCACGCCGCCTCCCGTTCCTCTCCGCTCACCGACCGCGTGTGCGGGAGCGGGGCGCTCCCGTCGGTCGAGTCGACCTCCTCAACGTACTCCTCCGGCGGGCGGGCGCCACGGCGTTGGCCCACCGGGTCAGGGCCCCGAGCCGCCTCGGCCCGGGGCGCGCGTCAGCGCCGTCATGGTCAGCGGTACGGCGGTCGGGGCGGCCGCCGCCGTGCGACCAGGGGGAGGGAGGAGTCCTAGGCCCCGAAGCCCAGCAGCGCGACCTCCAGTGGGAGGGCGCGCTGCTGGGCTTCGGGGC
>NZ_JARGEE010000622.1:0-3910 GCF_033794485.1 Streptomyces sp. MB09-02B | reverse complement strand
GGCGCGGGTCGATGTGGTGCAGCCCGTGTTGTGGGCGGTGATGGTGTCTTTGGCGGAGGTGTGGCGGTCGTTCGGGGTGGAGCCGGCGGCGGTGGTCGGCCACTCGCAGGGGGAGATTGCTGCGGCGGTGGTCGCCGGGGCGTTGTCCCTGGAGGACGGTGCGCGGGTGGTGGCGCTGCGTTCGCGGGCGATTCTCGCGCTCTCGGGGCAGGGCGGTATGGCGTCCGTGCAGCTTTCCGTGGACGAGGTGCGGGGGTTGTCTCCGTTGGTCGACGGGCGGGTGGAGGTGGCGGCGGTCAACGGGCCGTCGTCGGTGGTGGTGGCCGGGAGTGTGGAGGGTCTGGACGAGGTGATCGCCGTGGCCGGGGCGCTCGGTGTTCGGGCCAGGCGGATCGAGGTCGACTACGCCTCGCACACCGCCCACGTCGAGCGGCTCCACGACGAACTCCTCACCCTCCTCGACGAGGTGACCCCGACGGAGTCCCGGACCCCGTTCTTCTCCACCGTCACCGCCGACCGGTTCGACACGACCGGGCTGGACGCGGAGTACTGGTACCGCAACCTGCGGTCGACCGTGCGTCTCGACGACACGGTGGCGCGGCTGGTCGAGGCCGGCCATCACGTCTTCGTCGAGATCAGCCCCCACCCGGTCCTCACCGCCCCGCTCACGGAGACCGTCGAGCGGACGGAGACCGAACCGCTCGTCGTCGGCACCCTGCGCCGGGACGACGGGGGCCTCGCCCGCGTCTTCGCCTCCCTCGCCGAACTCGCCGTCGGCGGCGTACGCGTGGACTGGACGCCTGCCTACGCCGACCACGACCCCGCCCCGCCGGAACCCCCTGTCGAGCTGCCGACGTACGCCTTCCAGCGTCGCCGCCACTGGCCGCAGACGCTGCCGAGCGGGCCCGCGGCCGACCCCGCCCATGAGGAGTTCTGGCAGGCCGTCGAGGAACAGGACGTCACCGCCCTCGCCGCCACCCTGGACCTGCCCGCCGACGACCCCGCCCTGTGTACCGTCCTGCCCGCGCTCTCCTCGTGGCGCCGCGACCGGCGCGAGCGCGGCACGGTCGACGCGTGGCGGTACGCCGTCGACTGGCGCCCGACGGACCCGTGCACCGCGCCCGACGTCCTGCCGGGCACCTGGCTGATCGCCCTGCCGGAGGCGTCGCGCGACGACCCCGCGCTCGTCGCGGCGGCCGACGCCGTACAGGAGCGCGCCGAGCACGCGGTGCTGCTGACGGTGGCGCCGGAGGACGACGTCGACAGCCTGGCCGCCCGCGTCCGGGAGATCGACCCGACCGGCGTCGTCACCCTCACCGGCACCGACACCGCACCGCACCCGGCAGGCCCGGTCGTGCCCACCGGCCTCGCCACGACCCTCACCCTGTTCCAGGCTCTGGTCGCGACCGGCACGGCCGTGCCGCTGTGGTGTCTGACGCGGGGTGCCGTGGGCACCGCCGACGACTCCGGGCCCGCCGACCCGGCACAGGCCGCCGTATGGGCGCTGGGCAGGTCCGCCGCCGTCGAACTGCCGCAGTACTGGGGCGGTCTGGTCGACCTCCCGGACGTCGTCGACCGTGCGGTCACGGACCGGCTCCTCGCCGTGCTCGCCGGGACCGGCGGCGAGGACCAGGTCGCGGTGCGGGCCTCCGGCACCCACGCCCGCCGACTGGTCCGCACGAGCGGCCCGGCGAACGGGCACGCGGGATGGACCCCGCGCGGCACGGTGCTGATCACCGGCGGTACCGGCGCCCTGGGAGCGCACGTCGCCCGCTGGCTGGCCCGCGACGGCGCCGAGCACCTCGTCCTGCTCAGCCGCAGGGGTGCCGACGCGCCCGGCGCCGACACGCTGCGCACCGAGCTGGAGACGACCGGCGTACGGGTCACCTTCCTCGCCTGCGACACCATGGACCGGGCCGCCCTGGCCGCCGCCCTCGCCGACGTCGAACGCGACGGCGACCAGGTCCGGGCCGTCGTGCACGCCGCGGGTGTGGGCGTGCTCGGGCCCGTCGCGCAGGCCGCGTTCGCCGACCTGGTCACCGTCCTGGGTGCCAAGGTCACGGGCATCGAGAACCTCGAAGGCGTCCTGGATCCGGCCCAGTTGGACGCGGTCGTCTACTTCTCCTCCATCACGGCCGTCTGGGGGGCCGGCGACCACGCCGTCTACGCGGCCGGCAACGCGGTCCTCGACGCCCGCGCCGAGCGGCGCAGCGCCGACGGAGTCCCCACCCTGTCCGTCGCGTGGGGGCCCTGGTCGGGCGGCGGCATGGTCTCCGACACCATCTACGACCAGCTGCGCGCCACCGGCCTGCCCGTCATCGACCCGGACACGGCGCTCGCCGGTCTGCGGACCGTCCTCGCCGACGGCGAGACCTCGGTGATCCTGGCCGACGTCGACTGGGAGCGGTTCGCGGAGGTCTTCACCAGCGGCCGCCCCAGCCGTCTGCTGGACGACATCCCCGAGGCGCGGCCCGCAGCCCCCGAGGAGACCGGCACGGGCGGCGCCCCGGCCTCGGACCTGGCCCGCCGTCTCACCGCGCTCGACGGGCCCGCCCGCACCCGGGCCCTGCGCGACCTGGTGCGCGACCACGCCGCCGCCGTCCTCGGCCACCCGGACCCCGGCACCGTGGACCCCGGGCGGGCCCTGAAGGAACTGGGCTTCGACTCGCTCACCGCCGTCGACCTGCGCAACAGGCTAGCCACCGCCACCGGCGTCCGACTGCCCAGCACGCTCGTCTTCGACCACCCGACCGTGACAGCCCTCGCCGTGTTCCTCGGGGAGAAGCTGTTCGGCGGGCAGGAGCGCCCGGCGCCCGTGACCGTCAGGGCCGCCGCCGACCGCGACGACCCCGTGGTGGTCGTCGCCATGGGCTGCCGCTTCCCCGGAGGCATCGGCACTCCTGAGGACCTGTGGCGGGCCGTCGCCGAGGAGGCGGACCTCACCGGCCCCTTCCCCACGGACCGGGGCTGGCCCCTGCACCGCCTCCACGACCCCGACGAGACCACTCCGGACTCCAGCTACGTCGACCGCGGCGGCTTCCTCGCCGACGCCGCCCTGTTCGACCCGGCGTTCTTCAACATCTCACCGCGTGAGGCCCCCGCGATGGACCCCCAACAGCGGCTGCTCCTGGAAACCTCCTGGGAAGCCCTGGAACGCGCCGCCATCGACCCGTCGACCCTGCGCGGCAGCCGTACGGGTGTCTACGTGGGCATCAGCGAACAGGGCCACACCGCACGCCTGCTGGACGCGGCCACCGATGTCGAGGGCTACTTCGCCACCGGTGCCGCAGCCAGCGTCGCCTCCGGCCGGATCGCGTACACGCTCGGCCTGGAGGGCCCGGCGGTCACCGTCGACACGGCCTGCTCCTCCTCCCTGGTCGCCCTGCACCTCGCCGTCCAGGCACTGCGGGCGGGGGAGTGCGACCTCGCCCTCGCGGGCGGCGCCACCGTGATGTCCGAGCCCGCCTCCTTCGTCGGTTTCAGCCGCCAGCACGCCCTCGCGCGCGACGGCCGCAGCAAGTCCTTCGCCGCGGCGGCCGACGGCTTCGCCCTCGCGGAGGGCGTCGGGATGGTGGTGGTCGAGCGGCTGTCGGACGCGCGGCGCCTCGGTCATCCGGTGCTGGCGGTGGTGCGTGGCTCGGCGGTGAACCAGGACGGTGCGTCGAACGGTCTCACGGCACCGAACGGGCCGTCCCAACAGCGGGTCATCCGGGACGCGTTGGCGGTCGCGGGGCTGTCGCCGTCGGAGGTGGACGCGGTGGAGGCCCATGGGACGGGGACCCGGCTCGGCGATCCGATCGAGGCGCAGGCGCTGCTGGCGGCGTACGGGCAGGATCGTGAACGGCCGCTGTATCTGGGGTCGTTGAAGTCGAACATCGGTCATACCCAGGCCGCGGCCGGTGTGGCGGGA
>NZ_JARGEE010000621.1:0-3947 GCF_033794485.1 Streptomyces sp. MB09-02B | reverse complement strand
GTCGACACGCAGCCCGCCCCCCACCTTCCATTGACAGCAGACTGTCGTAATGTCAGGATGCTGTCATGAGTAATCGGAAGCCTGTTCATCTCGCCGTGTACGACACCTACGCCGACTGGGAGACAGGGCACACCACCGCGTGGCTCGCCCGGGGTGGGTACGAGGTTCGGACGGTCGCCGTGGGGACCGACGCCGTGCGGACCATCGCGGGGGTGCGGATCCAGCCGGACGAGGTCCTGGGGCGGCTGCGGCCCGAGGACAGCTCGCTGCTCGTCCTCACCGGCGCCGACCTGTGGGACACGGGCGACGAACTCGCGCCGTTCGCCCGCAAGGCGCGGGAGTTCCTCGCGGCCGGCGTCCCCGTCGCCGCGATCTGCGGCGCGACCGCCGGGCTCGCCCGGGAGGGGCTGCTGGACGACCGGGCGCACACCAGCGCGGCGCCCTTCTACCTCGCGGCCACCGGGTACGGCGGCGGTGAGCGGTACGTCGACGCGGACGCCGTCACCGACGACTCCGGACTGCTCGTCACCGCCGGCCCCACCGAACCCGTCGCCTTCGCCCGCGAGGTCCTCCGCATCCTCGGGGTCTACGAGGGCGAGGTCCTCGACGCCTGGTACCGCCTCTTCCACGACTCGGACGCGGAGGCGTACGCCGTGCTGGAGGCGGCGGCCCGGTGAGCCGCGAGCAGCAGGACCTCCTCAGCCGCGCCGCCCTCGGAGTCTTCCGCCTCAACGGTCAGTTCCTCTCCGTGGCCGACGGGTTGGCGAGCCCCGCGGGGCTCACGGCCGCCTGGTGGCAGGTGCTCGGCGCGGTGCTGCCCGAGCCGCTGCCGGTCGCCGGGGTCGCTCGGGCCATGGGCATCACCCGGCAGAGCGTCCAGCGGGTCGCCGATCTCCTGGTCGACCGGGGGCTCGCCGCGTACGTGCCGAACCCGGCCCACCGTCGCGCCAAACTCCTCACCCCCACCCCCGCCGGCCGCGCGGCGGTCGAGCGGATCGACCCGGGCCACGCCGCCCTGGCCGCCCGACTCGCCGAGGCGCTGGGGGAGGAGGAGTTCGCGGCGACCGTACGGGCGCTCGAACGACTGTCGGCCGCCCTGGACGACCTCGCGGCGGCACCGGACGCTGTTACGGAACCGTAGACACCGCTCCATCCGCCTCCCCGCACGGCCGCACTACGATCGGTCCGTTGCGCACGTACGCGACGTAGACGACGTTGATGAGGTTGCCGACGTAGGCGACGTACCCGTACGTACATGTACACGGATACGTGCTCGCGTCCACGGACGCGGCGGGGCGGCACGGGGAATCAGGGGGCGGTGGCCATGGAGAAGCTCGGGCCCGGGGATCCGCAACGGATCGGGGCGTACCGGCTGCTCGCGCGGCTGGGGGCCGGCGGGATGGGGAACGTGTACCTGGCCCGGTCCGAGCGGGGCCGTACCGTCGCCGTCAAGCTGGTCCGGCAGGAGCTGGCGGAGCAGGAGGAGTTCCGGGCGCGGTTCCGGCAGGAGGTACGGGCCGCGCGGCAGGTGGGCGGGTACTGGACCGCGCCGGTGCTGGACGCGGACACCGAGGCGGGGATCCCCTGGGTCGCCACCGGGTATGTCGCCGGGCCGTCCCTTCAGGCCGTGGTGGGGCGTGATCACGGGGCGCTGCCCGAGCGGTCCGTCCGGATCCTCGCGGCCGGGCTCGCGCACGCGCTGGAGGACATCCACGCGGCCGGGCTCATCCACCGGGACCTCAAGCCGTCCAACGTGCTGGTGACCATCGACGGGCCGCGTGTCATCGACTTCGGGATCGCGCGGGCGCTGGAGACCGTCACGGACGGCGGGCTGACGCGCACCGGCGCGCTCGTCGGGTCGCCGGGTTTCATGGCGCCCGAGCAGGTGCGCGGCGGTCGCATCACCCCCGCCTGCGACGTCTTCTGCCTCGGCTCCGTGCTCTCCTACGCCGCCACCGGCACCCTGCCGTTCGGCGCCGCCAACTCCGGTGTCCACGCGCTGATGTACCGCATCGCCCAGGAGGAACCGGACCTGGAGGGGCTGCCGCAGGGGCTGTACGACATCGTCCGCGACTGCTTGCGCAAGGACCCCGCCGCCCGCCCCACCCTGGCCCAGATCCTCCAGCGCACCGGCGCCGAGGACACGGTCTTCGCAGGCCGCTCCCGCGACCCGTGGCTGCCGAGCGCCCTGGTCGCCCAACTGGGGCGACACGCGGTGCGGTTGCTGGAGACGGAGGATCCGGAGGAGAGGGGGGAGACGGGCGAGACGGGCGAGACGGGGGAGCGGCCGGGGAAGTCGCAGCAGTCGGGGCAGTTGGGTGTGGGTGGCCCGGGGGTGCCGGGAGGTGGTCCCGATGCGCCAGGAGGTCCGGCGGGCCAGCCCCCGACTCCACCGGCCGCTCCACAGGCCGTTCCACCGGCCTCCCCACCGGCCTCTCCGCCTGTCACTGCGCCGCCGACCCCGCTCTCGCCTCCGTCGGTGAGCCCTCCGGGGGCCGTCGCCGCGAACATGGCGGCGGGGACCGCAGCCCAGAGCCCGCCGTCGGCTGGTGCCGGGGTCGAGTCGTCGGACAGGGGCGGGTCCGCGTCGCCGGCCGGGGCCGAGGGGCCGCCGTCGGCTCCGCCTGTGTATCCGCTGGGTGATCCCCATTCTCCGTACGGTGGTTCGGAGGCCGCCGCGGGGGCCTCCGCGTCCCCGCGCGCGGGCGGGACGACCGGGCCGGCGACACCTCCCGGCGTTCCCGGCTCCCCGGCGGATCACCCCGCCGCCCCGCCCGAGGGTGCCGTGCCGCCTCCGCCGGGCGCGCCGGGTGGGCAGCCGTTGGACCGGATGCCGACACGGATCGCGGGGGCGCCCGGAGCGCAGCCCCCTCCGCCGACCGCTCCGCCCGGGCCCGCCGCCGCACCAGGTGGTTACAACCCGGGGCCCGCGCCCGCCGGCTACGGCTTCCCGCACCCGTACACCCAGCAGCCCGCCGGTGGGTACGGGCAGCAGCCCGGCGTGGCCCCCGGCCCCGGCGCCGGTTACGGCTACCCGCAGAGCAGGCCGCAGGCGCCGTACGGGGCGTACGGGCAATCGCCGTACGGCGGCGGGGCGGGGCTGGGCGCGACCCCGCCGTACGGGCCGGAGCCCCTCTTCGGGCCGGAGGCCCCCTATGGGCCCGGCGCCGGGACGGGCCCCGGTGGTCGTCCCGAACCGGAGCGCGGGAGCCGGCGTGCCTCCGTGCTGCTCGTCGCCGTCGCGCTGGTGGTCGCCCTCGGGGCGGGCGGCTCGGTGTACGCGTTGATGAAGAAGGGCGGCGACGGCGGCGGGAAGAACGACGCGAAGGGCGGTACGGGGACGAGCGCGCCCGAGACGCCGGGACCGACGACCGACGAGCCCACGGACCCCGTGACCTCGCCGGACCCGACCACCGAGTCGCCCGACGCCGGCCCGATCCCGGAGGACTTCCTCGGCACCTGGAACGCCACCCTCGACGGCTCCGACGGCGCGGACACCCGTGAACTCGTCATCCAGCAGGGCGAGGTCGGCGACACGGTGCTCTCGCTCACGGCGGACGGTCCGCTCGAAGGAGGCGGCACGTACCACTGCGTGTTCGAGGCGGCGCTGACGGACGAACCGGACGACGGCGGCCCGCTGCGGATCGGCCCGTCCACCGTCACCACCGGCGAACCCGCCGAGTCCTGTTCCCCCGGCGCCGCCACCACGGTCACCCTCCTGCCGGACGGCCAACTCCGCCGCGTCGACACGGCGGGCAAGTCGGTGACGTACGAGAAGTCCGGCTGAAGCCGACTGAGAAGGCGTGGGCGCAGCCCCGCCTTCTCAGGGGCGCGGGGAACTGCGCGACCAGCCCCCACCGGACGGACGCCGGGGGTCAAAGGGGCGCAGCCCCTTGGTGGGGGCACCTCCCGCTCGAGCGAAGCCGAGAGTGGGGGAGGGACGGGTA
>NZ_JARGEE010000620.1:0-3983 GCF_033794485.1 Streptomyces sp. MB09-02B | reverse complement strand
ACAAGGAGAACGGCAGCGACTACAACCAGGCCCGCGCCGCGGTCGCCGTCTCCGACACCGTCGACGGCGACTACACCTGGCAAAGCAGCTTCCGCCCGCCGTCCGGCACCACGTCCCGGGACATGACACTGTTCAAGGACGACGACGGCACCGCGTACCAGATCACGTCCGCGTCCGGTAACGCCGATCTTCAGATCTGGAAGCTCAACGCCGGATACACGGCGTACGACAGCCTGGTCGCCAACCCGTGGGCCGGCACCTTCCGCGAGGCACCGGCACTGTTCAAGCGGAACGGCGTCTACTTCATGCTCACCTCGGGCAACAGCGGCTGGAAGCCCAACCAGCAGAGGTACGCGACCGCGACCAGCATCGCCGGCCCCTGGACCGCCATGGCCGACATCGGGGACGACATCGGCTACGGCTCCCAGACCACGTTCGTCCTGCCCGTCCAGGGCACACAGGGCACCTCGTACCTGTACATGGGCGACCGCTGGGGCAACTCCATGGGCGGCACCGTCAACGACTCCCAGTACGTCTGGCTGCCGCTGACCTTCCCGACCGCACGCACCATGAACCTGCCCTGGTACCCGCAGGTCGCCATCGACACCGCCGCCGGAACGGTCAGCGGCGTGGGCGGCGGCCCCTACTACAACCTGGTCGCCCGGCACAGCTCCAAGTGCCTCGACATCACCGACAACTCGGCCGCCGACAGCGCGGCGGCCCTCCAGTACACCTGCGGCGGCGGCCTCAACCAGCAGTGGAGGCTCCAGGACGCCGGTGGCGGCTACGTCCGTGTCGTCGCCCAGCACAGCGGCAAGTGCCTGGACGTCGCGAACAACTCCACCGCCGACGGAGCCTTCGTGAACCAGTACCGCTGCGGCACCGGCACCAACCAGCAGTGGCAGTTCCAGGACCAGGGAGGCGGCTACCACCGACTGGTGGCCCGGCACAGCGGCAAGTGCCTGGACGTGAAGGACGCCTCCACCGCCAACGGCGCCCGGCTCATCCAGTGGACCTGCGGAACCGGCACCAACCAGCAGTTCCAGCGCCCCACCGTCTGACGACGCACACCGAGGCCCGGCGGGTGGCGACCCCCGACACCCGCCGGTCACCAGGATCAGTGCCATGTCGATCACTCCCGAAGTCATCCGTGCGTAGCCGGGGTCGGACGGTCGGGTACCTTCAGGACGCGGCGCCGGTCCAGGGGCATGGGGCCTCGCACCCTGAAACGGATAGGTCCTTCCGGTTGCTAGACTGATCGCTATGAACCCTGGCGCCCAGACCCCGGACGGCCCCGCCGCCCAGCCTCTGCGCAGCGACGCCGAGCGCAACCGGGGGCGGATCATCGCCGCCGCGCGGACCGTGTTCGCGCGTGACGGTCTGCATGCCTCCATGGCCTCCGTGGCCCGCGAGGCCAGCGTCGGCATCGCCACCATGTTCCGGCGTTTCCCGACCAAGGAGGAACTGGTCGACGCCGTCTTCGCCGACCGGATGGGCGCCTACGCCGACGCGGTGACCGTGGCCCTCGACGACCCCGACCCCTGGACGGGTTTCGTCGGATACATCGAGGCCGCGTGCGCGATGCAGGCCGCCGACTCGGGCTTCGCCGACGTGCTGACCACCACCTTCCCGACGGCCAAGGTCCTGGAACGGCGGCGGAACGAGGCCTACGCGGCCATGGTCGAGCTGATCGGCCGCGCCAAGGCGGCGGGCCGGCTGCGGGAGGACTTCGACACCTCGGACCTGGTGCTGCTGCACATGGCCACCGCCGGTGTCGTCAGCGCCACCGGCGACGCCGCGCCCGACGCCTGGCGTCGCGTCGCCGCTCTGTTCGTCCAGGCTTTCGAGGCGCCGGCCCGGGCCCCGCTGCCGGCCTCACCCGGTCACGACGCCCTCTACCGGGCCATGCTCCGCGCCGAGCAGCCGCCCCCCGTCCCTCGGGAGTCGGGCGAGGGCGGCTGACCGGGCGCACCCGACGGCCTCGTGTCGAGCGAGGCCGCCGGGTGTCGTCGTGGGCGCTGTCGTCGGCGTGTCAGCGGCTGAAGACGAGTTCGGCCTGGTCGCGCCTGGTCGAGTGCAAGTCCCAGTAGACGGGGGAGATCTCCTCGGGCTGGGCGGTGGGGAAGTCGGGGATGACGGACGTGCCGATGGAGACGTCTATGCCGACATGCGCGGCCTGGACGCCGGTGCCGTCGAGTTCCTTGTGGAGGTTGACGACCCAGTTGCGCAGGGCCGCGGCGGCGGCGTTGACGTTGGCGACCTGGGGGACAGGGGCGACGGAGCCCGCGCCGGTGGTGTAGAGGAGGGTGCCGGTTCCCGCTTGGCGCATGGCGGGCAGGACCGCCCGGGTCGCGGTGACGGCCCCGTAGAGCTGGAACTCGATCTCGTGCTGGATGTGGGCGGGCTCGGAGTCGGCGGGCGTGGTGAGCGTGGTGGAGCCGAGCGTGCCGACGGGGGAGTACTCGAGGACGTCGATGCCGCCGAAGTGGGCGGCGGCGTCGTCGAGGGCCCGGGTGAGGCTCTCGCGGTCGAGGACGTCGGCGGGGAAGGCGGCTGCGGTGATGCCGTCCTCGGAGAGCTGGGCGGCGAGGGTATCGAGCTTGTCGCGGTCGCGGGAGATCAGGGCGACGTCGAAGCCGTGGGAGCCGAAGGTGCGGGCGATGGCCAGCCCCAGCTGGGGGCCGGCTCCGACGATGGCGATGCTGGTCACAGCACGTCCTTCCGGTGATTGACGGGAGTGAGGGTGAGTGAGGGGAGTGGGGGACTCGGCAGGGATGTGGATAGCCCTATCCGTTCCGTGAATTCGGATAGGGCTATCCGGTTCACTCTCACGACGTTATCACGGAAACGGAAAGGGCGATCCACTTGCCTGCCGGTGTACACACGCCTTCATGGAGGGCTGCCGCGGAGACTCCTGCCGTCCAAGAACGCGGAGTGCGCGGGATCAGGCCGTCAGGAAGTCGATGAGTGCCGCGTTCACCTCGTCCGGGCGTTCCTGCTGTGTCCAGTGTCCGCAGCCGGGCAGCTCGACGGGCGCGCCCCGCAGGTTGGGCATCAGATCCGGCAGGGCCGCGATGAGTTCGGGCGTGCCGGGGAACGCCGGCACCAGATCACGCTCGCCGTAGACGTACAGTGCGGGCGGGGTGACGACGGCGTGGTGCCAGGGCGCTGTCAGCTCCCAGTTGCGGTCGAGGTTGCGGTACCAGTTGAGGGCACCGGTGAAGCCCGAGGAGAAACCCTCGACGAGGACGTCGAGGTCGTCCTCGGTGAACCACTCCGGCATCGCCTCGGGATCCGCCATGGTCGTGAGCCAGCCCCGCTCGGGGTCGACCAGGGGCTGCCTGTCCTCGCCGGTGAGGGGCGCGTCGCCGGAGGCCCAGTAGAAGATCTTCCGCAGGGTGGTGCGGGTGTCCTCGGCGAACTCGGCGTCGGCGGCACCCGGGCGGTCGAAGTAGTTCCAGTAGAAGCGGCCGCCGAACCTCTCCCGCGCCGCCGCGAGCGGCGGCTGCTTCCCCCGGAAGGGAGGCGGCACGCTCAGGCCGGCCACCCCGAGCACCATGTCCGGCCGCAGCAGGGCGGTGTGCCAGGCGACCGGCGCGCCCCAGTCGTGCCCCACGACGTACGCCTTCTCCTCGCCGAGGGCTTGGATCAACGCGACGACGTCGCCGACCAGATGGAGGATGGTGTATGCGTCCACGGCTTCGGGGCGGTCGCTGCGTCCGTATCCGCGCTGGTCCGGGGCGACGACGCGGAAGCCCGCCGCGGCGAGCGGGTCGAACTGGCGGCGCCAGGAGTGCCAGGACTCGGGAAAGCCGTGCAGCAGCACCACGAGGGGGCCGGTGCCCTGCTCGGCGATGTGCAGTCGTACTCCGTTCGCTTCGATCATTCGGTGCGCAACCATGCGAACGAGCGTACGCGTCGGGGGAGTCGGGCCCTGAGGGCGCCTGCCGGGGGCTACGGCGCGGCTACGCGCGGGGCGGGAC
>NZ_JARGEE010000061.1:0-29844 GCF_033794485.1 Streptomyces sp. MB09-02B | reverse complement strand
CTTCTCCCCCGCTTCCCCCACCCCTGACTCGAGCCTCTGGGACGTCATGCAGATTCAAGAGCTTCCGTACAAAGACCCGGGCGTGCCGGACGCTCGCTCGGGCCCCCGATTCCTGTGGTGGCTCGGCCGGAATCAACTGGGCGGACAGTTCAAGGCGCTGGCGTGGGGGCTGTTGCACTTCACCTCCGTGGCCGGACTGCCGTTCTGTGTCGGCTTCGCCATCCAGGCGGTGGTCGACCGCTCCGGCTCCCGACTCGCCCTCGCGGGCGTGGTGATGATGGTGTGCGGGTTCACCATCGCGCTCGGCGACACCTTCCTGCACCGGTCGGCGGTCACCAACTGGATCACGGCCGCCGCCCGCGTCCAGCAACTGCTGGCCCGCAAGACCGCCCAGCTCGGCTCGGCGCTGACCCGCCGGGTCGCGGCCGGAGAGGTGGTCGCGGTCTCCACCGGCGACGTCGAGAAGATCGGCTGGTTCGTCGAGGCCGTCTCCCGCTTCATCGCCGCCGCCCTCACCGTGGTGCTGGTCTGTGTCGGTCTGGTCGTGTACCAGCCCGCCCTGGGCATCGTCGTCGCCGTCGGAGTCCCCGTCCTCGCGCTGGCCGTGCTTCCGCTGCTGCCCCGCGCGACCCGCCGCGCCGACTTCCAGCGCGAGAAGGCCGGCCGCGCCACCGAGCTGGCCTCCGACACCGTCGCGGGCCTGCGCGTGCTGCGCGGCATCGGCGGCGAGGACCTCTTCCTCGACCGCTACCGCCGCGCCTCCCAGGAGGTCCGGCACGCCGCCGTACGCAGCGCCCGTATGTGGGCCCTCATCTCCGGCATCCAGGTGCTGCTGCCCGGTCTGCTCATGATCGCGGTCGTCTGGCACGGCGTGGGTCTCGCCCGCGAGGGCCGGATCACGGTCGGCGAACTGGTCACCGTGTACAGCGCGGTCATGCTGCTGACGTATCCGCTCAGACACTTCGAGGAGATCGCGATGGCGTACTCCTTCTCCCGACCGTCCGCCAAGCGGGCCGCCCGGGTGCTGTCGCTGCAGCGGGCCACGGACACCGAGGGGTCCCGAGAGGCCACCGTGCCCACCGGAGACCTGTACGACCCGGCCACCGGGCTGCTCGCGCCCGCCGGGTGCCTCACAGCAGTGGTGTGCGGTGACCCTGACGCGGCCGGACGACTGGCGGAACGGCTGGGCGGCCACGCCCCCGAGGAGGGCACCTCAGTACTCCTCGGCGGTGTACCGCTCGACGAACTGCCCCTCGGCTCCGCCCGCACGGCCGTCCTCGTCCAGGACAAGGACCCGGTGCTGCTCTCCGGCACTCTGCGCGACCTCCTCGACGTCCCCGCCTCGGGGCAGGTCACCGCCGAGGAGGCGCTGACCGCCGCCCAGTGCGGTGACGTGCTGGAAGCCCTGGTCCAGGGGTCACTGGACGCCGAGGACCCGATGGACGCGCGGATCACCGAGCGCGGACGGTCTCTGTCCGGCGGCCAGCGCCAGCGACTCGCCCTGGCCCGCTCCCTGATCACGGACCCCAACGTGCTGGTCCTCGACGAGCCGACCTCCGCCGTCGACTCGCACACCGAGGCCAGGGTCGCCGCCGGCGTCCGCTCCCTGCGCACGGGCAACACGACGGTCGTCCTCACCTCCTCGCCCCTCCTGCTGGACCTCGCCGACCGCGTCGTCCTCGTCCACGACGGCGAGGTCGCGGCGGTCGGCCTGCACCGCGACCTGATCCACAGGGAATCCCGGTACCGAGCCGTCGTCACCCGCGAGACCGACGAGGAGACCGGCGAGAGGGACGGCGAGAAGACGGGCTTGGCAGGCCCACCGCATGATCGCAGGACCACTCTCGGTGAAGTGCTGGACGAACTGGAAGAAATCGAGGAGACCGCATGATCGGCGTGGCGCCCCCGGCCTACGACCCGGCCGCCCCGACGACGGCGAACACCCTGCCCGTCGGCGCCCCCGCGACCGTACGCGCCTACGTGGCCGAACTGTTCCGCCGCCACCGTCGGGCGTTCGTCCTGCTCATCACCGTGAACACGGTCGCCGTCGTGGCCTCGATGGCGGGCCCCTACGTCCTCGGCGCTCTCGTCGAACGCGTCTCCGACGGGGCACGCGAGCTCCATCTCGAAGTCACCGCGACGGTGTTCGTCGTCGCCCTCGTCGTCCAGGCCGTCTTCGTACGGGAGGTACGACTGCGGGGCGCGATGCTCGGCGAGCGGATGCTGGCCGACCTGCGCGAGGACTTCCTCGTCCGTTCGGTCGGCCTGCCGCCGGGTGTTCTGGAACGCGCCGGCACGGGTGACCTGCTCTCCCGCATCACCACGGACATCGACCGGCTCGGCAACGCCATGCGCGAGGCCGTGCCCCAGCTGGCCATCGGCGTGGTGTGGGTCGGCCTGCTCCTCGGCGGCCTCGCCGTGACCGCGCCCCCGCTGGCCCTCGCCGTCCTGCTGGCCCTGCCCGTGCTGGTGGTCGGCTGCCGCTGGTACTTCAAGCGCGCCCCCTCCGCGTACCGCTCGGAGTCCGCCGGGTACGCCGCCGTCGCCGCCGTCCTCGCGGAGACGGTGGACGCCGGCCGCACCGTCGAGGCCCACCGCCTCGGCACCCGCCGCATCGACCTCTCCGACCAGCGGGTCCGCGAATGGACAGCCTGGGAGCGGTACACCCTGTGGCTGCGGTCGGTGCTCTTCCCCGTCATCAACATCACGCACACCACCGTCCTCGCATCCGTCCTGATCATCGGCGGGGTGTTCGTCCTCCAGGGCTGGATCGGGCTCGGACAGCTGACCACGGGCGCCCTCATCGCCCAGATGCTCGTCGACCCCGTCAACCTGATCCTCCGCTGGTACGACGAACTGCAGGTCGCCGAGGTGTCGCTGGCCCGGCTGGTCGGGGTACGGGACATCGAGCCCGACGCGGGCGACCCGGACGTGGCCCCCGAGGGACGCCATGTCCACGCCGACCAGGTGCGCTTCGGGTACCGCGAAGGCGTCGACGTCCTGCGCAAGGTGTCCCTGGAAGTCGCGCCCGGCACCCGGCTCGCCCTCGTCGGCCCCTCCGGCGCGGGCAAGTCGACCCTGGGCCGACTGCTCGCCGGGATCTACGCGCCCCGCGACGGCCGTATCACCCTCGGCGGTGCCGAGCTGTCCCGGATGCCCGCCGAGGACGTTCGCTCCCATGTCGCCCTGGTCAACCAGGAGCACCACGTCTTCGTCGGCTCCCTCCGCGACAACCTGCTCCTGGCCCGCACGGGTGCCCAGGACGCCGAGCTGTGGGCGGCGCTGGGCGCGGTCGACGCCGACACCTGGGCGCGGGAACTGGACGCGGGGCTGGACACCGAGGTCGGTTCCGGCGGGTTCACGCTCACCCCGGCGCAGGCCCAGCAGATCGCGCTGGCCCGGCTGGTCCTCGCCGACCCGCACACGCTGGTCCTGGACGAGGCGACCTCGCTGCTCGACCCGCGGGCGGCCCGCCATCTGGAACGCTCCCTCGCCCGCGTCCTCGACGGCCGTACCGTCGTCGCCATCGCCCACCGTCTGCACACCGCCCACGACGCCGACGTCATCGCCGTCGTGGAGAACGGACGCATCAGCGAGCTGGGCAGCCACGACCAGCTCGTCGCGGCGGGCGGCGCGTACGCCGCGCTGTGGAGGTCGTGGCACGGCTGACGGAGAGCTGCGACTCCGGCCGGGTCCGGCGGCGGCCGTCGCCCTGCCGTTGCGCGGTGCCGAACGCGAGTGGAAGGCTGGTGGTGGGCACTGATTCGGGGGACGCCCGTGGACCGCCCGGTTCACGGGGGTCGGGCCGCCGCCCAGCGGTCCGCGCGCCCACCGTCGCCGAGCGGTGGCACCGGGCCCGCCCCACCACTGGAGGTACCCGTGGACAGAGCCGGCGGATGGGGAGACGACGTCTACCAGCCAGACGGATCCGAGATCCAGGACGACGCGGGGCTGCTGGACGCCGAGGACACCCTGGTCGCCGACGGTGTGGCCGACCCCCTCGACCGGGGCTGGTCCCCACCGGAGCGGCCATGGGCGGTGGAGCACACCGGTGTGACGGCGGCGGAGCGGCTGCGCGGCGAGACCCTGGAGCAGCGCCTCGCCGAAGAGCTCCCGGACATCGCCTCCCCTGACGGGGACGGCATCGGCGACTCCCAGGACACCGAGGGCGAGCCGCTCGACAACGAGGTGGGAGACCTCCGCTCCGGCCGTCTGGTCGCCCCTGACGAGGGCGCGCACGAGGACGAGGAGAGCGGGCTGATCGCCACCGACGTGGGGATCGACGGAGCGGCCGCCTCCGCCGAGGAGGCCGCCATGCACATCGTGGACGAGGACGCCCTGCCGAGCTGACCCCGACGCGAGCCCGTCGCCCGGAGCCGGGCGGTCTGCGGCAGGGGCCGCGCCTCCGCCTGGACCGCGACGGTCGGTACGCGGGCGGGAAGGCCCGCGCCCGGTCAGATGACGTTCAACGCCGCCGCCGCGCCCACTCCCCCCAGCACCATGAACACCGGCATCAGCACCCTCAGCTCGACCCAACTGCCGGCCCGGAACCGCATCACCTTCGGTGGGCCCAACGGGTACCAGCGCTTGCGCCCGATCGGTATAGGCCACAGGATCGGGCAGCCCGACACGGTCAGCGAGTCCCCGATGTCGTGGACCAGGGCGCCGAGCACGATCGGCAACCCGAGCCACAGATACTCCTGGCCCGGCTGTGTGAAAAGCCAGTCCGCCCCGTTGCCGGGCTTGTCCAGGACACCCGCGAGGATCCAGGCACTGGTCGCCCCCAGCAACCACACCAGCACATCGCTGCTCGAACCCCGGGCCGCCCGCCACAACAGGCCCTCGATGGCCAGGACCAGGTGCACGAAGAGAATGGCCAGCACCGCCCATCGGCCCCCGGTGATCGCGGCGACGGAGGCACCGGCACCGAGCAGCGCCGCCCACAGCCAGGTGTGCGTGAGCGTGCGGTGCCCACCCGAGCGACGCGGGTCGCCCTGCTTCTTCGTCGCCTTGTAGACGGCGTACGACAGCTTGTCGACGATCTCGCACACCCAGCGCGACAGCGGACCGAAGGAGCGGGAGATCGTAGCCGCCTTGTGGTCCAGGTCCGGTGCCAGGGCGGCGCCCGCGCAGATCAGCGCACCGACCAGGAGCACCGGCCAGGGCATCGTGTGCCCGGTGGCGGCCGCGGCGGCTCCCACACCGAGCCAGGCGGCGGCTCCCGACAGTGAGTGTGCTGGTCCCATCATGGCCGTGCCCCGTCCCGTTCCGTTCGTGCCGCTGTCCAGGCGCCTTGTGCCGCTGTCCAGTTGTCCAGGTGCGCTGACGTTCCGTCGGCGCCACAGCGTAGCGTTCGCGATCTTCGGTCCGGCAACCGATTCCCCCATCGGGTGCGCGGACAGGCAAGATGGGGGCGTGACCCTCATCGATCAGCTGCCGCGGACCGCCGACCCCGACGCCCTCTACGAAGCCTTCGAGTCGTGGGCCCAGGAACGCGGCCTCACCCTCTATCCGCATCAGGAGGAGGCGCTCATCGAGGTGGTCTCCGGCGCGAACGTGATCGTGTCGACGCCCACCGGCTCCGGCAAGAGCATGATCGCGGCGGGCGCCCACTTCGCGGCGCTCGCCCGCGACGAGGTCACCTTCTACACGGCCCCGATCAAGGCGCTCGTCTCGGAGAAGTTCTTCGAGCTGTGCAAGATCTTCGGCACCGAGAACGTCGGCATGCTCACCGGCGACGCCTCCGTGAACGCCGACGCCCCCGTCATCTGCTGCACCGCCGAGGTGCTGGCCTCCATCGCGCTGCGCGACGGCAAGCACGCCGACGTCGGCCAGGTCGTGATGGACGAGTTCCACTTCTACGCGGAGGCCGATCGGGGCTGGGCCTGGCAGATCCCGATCCTCGAGCTGCCGCAGGCCCAGTTCATCCTGATGTCGGCGACGCTCGGCGACGTCTCCATGTTCGAGAAGGACCTCACCCGGCGCACCGGTCGCCCGACCGCCGTGGTCCGCTCGGCGACGCGCCCGGTGCCCCTGTCCTACGAGTACGTCCTGACCCCGCTCACGGAGACGCTCACCGAGCTGCTCGCCACCAAGCAGGCTCCGGTCTACATCGTGCACTTCACGCAGGCTCAGGCCGTGGAGCGGGCGCAGGCACTGATGAGCATCAACATGTGCACACGGGAGGAGAAGGACCGGATCGCCGAGCTGATCGGCAACTTCCGCTTCACCACCAAGTTCGGCCGCAACCTCTCCCGTTACGTTCGGCACGGCATCGGCGTCCACCATGCCGGCATGCTGCCCAAGTATCGACGCCTGGTGGAAAAGCTCGCCCAGGCAGGTCTGCTGAAGGTCATCTGCGGCACGGACACACTCGGCGTCGGCGTCAACGTACCCATCCGCACCGTGCTGTTCACCGCCCTCACCAAGTACGACGGCAACCGGGTGCGGACCCTGCGGGCCCGCGAGTTCCACCAGATCGCGGGCCGCGCCGGACGGGCCGGCTTCGACACGGCGGGCTACGTGGTGGGGCAGGCGCCCGAGCACGTCATCGAGAACGAGAAGGCCCTCGCCAAAGCCGGCGACGACCCGAAGAAGCGCCGCAAGGTGGTCCGCAAGAAGGCTCCCGAAGGGTTCGTCGGCTGGACCGACAACACCTTCGAGAAGCTCATCGCCTCCGACCCGGAGCCGCTCACCTCCCGCTTCCGCGTCACCCACACGATGCTGCTGTCGGTGATCGCCCGGCCGGGCAACGCCTTCGAGGCGATGCGCCATCTGCTGGAGGACAACCACGAACCCCGCAGGCAGCAGCTGCGGCACATCCGCCGCGCCATCGCGATCTACCGCTCGCTCCTCGACGGCGGCATCGTCGAGAAGCTCGACCAGCCGGACGCCGAGGGCCGTATCGTCCGACTGACGGTCGATCTTCAGCAGGACTTCGCGCTCAACCAGCCGCTGTCCACCTTTGCGCTGGCCGCGTTCGAACTGTTGGACCCTGAATCCCCGTCGTACGCCCTCGACATGGTGTCCGTCGTCGAGTCGACGCTGGACGACCCGCGACAGATCCTCGCCGCCCAGCAGAACAAGGCGCGCGGTGAGGCCGTGGCCGCGATGAAGGCCGACGGCGTCGAGTACGAGGAGCGCATGGAGCGGCTGCAGGACGTCAGCTACCCCAAGCCTCTGGAGGAGCTGCTCTTCCACGCGTACAACACGTACCGCAAGAGCCACCCCTGGGTCGGCGACCATCCGCTGTCGCCGAAGTCCGTGATCCGCGACATGTACGAACGGGCCATGTCCTTCACGGAGTTGGTGTCCCATTACGAGCTGGCCCGCACCGAGGGCATCGTGCTGCGCTACCTCGCCGGTGCCTACAAGGCCCTCGACCACACCGTCCCCGACGATCTGAAGTCGGACGATCTGGAGGACCTGATCGCCTGGCTCGGGGAGATGGTGCGCCAGGTCGACTCCAGTCTCCTCGACGAGTGGGAGCAGCTGGCCAACCCCGAGGAGATGACGGCCGAGGAGGCGCAGGAGCGGGCCGACCAGGTCAAGCCGGTCACCTCCAACGCGCGTGCCTTCCGGGTGCTCGTCCGCAACGCCATGTTCCGCCGCGTCGAGCTGGCCGCGCTCGACCAGGTGGACGAGTTGGGCGAGATGGACGCCGAGGCCGGCTGGGACGCCGAGCGGTGGGGCGAGGCGATGGACAAGTACTGGGACGAGTACGAAGAACTCGGCACCGGTCCCGATGCCCGTGGCCCGCGGCTGTTGATGATCGAGGAGGAGCCGCAGAACGGGCTGTGGCGCGTCCGCCAGACCTTCGCCGACCCGAACGGCGATCATGACTGGGGCATCAGCGCGGAGATCGACCTCGCGGCCTCCGACGCCGAGGGACGCGCCGTCGTCAAGGTCACCGACGTCGGTCAGCTGTGAGCACAGGAGAGGCCAGCACATGACGACCAACCCCGCCGAGCGGCTCGTCGACCTGCTCGACCTGGAGCAGATCGAAGTCAACATCTTCCGCGGGCGCAGCCCGCAGGAGTCCCTGCAGCGGGTCTTCGGCGGCCAGGTCGCCGGCCAGGCGCTGGTCGCCGCCGGACGCACCACCGAGGGCGACCGGCCCGTGCACTCACTGCACGCGTACTTCCTCCGTCCCGGCCGGCCCGGGGTGCCGATCGTGTACCAGGTCGAGCGGGTGCGGGACGGGCGGTCGTTCACCACACGCCGGGTCACCGCCGTGCAGCAGGGCCGCACGATCTTCAATCTGACCGCCTCCTTCCACAAGCCTGAAGAGGGGAGTTTCGAGCACCAGCTGCCGCCGGCCCGCAAGGTGCCGGACCCCGAGTCCTTGCCGACGGTGACGCAGGAGATCAGTGAGCATCTCGGAACGCTCCCCGAGCAGTTGGAGCGCATGGCCCGGCGGCAGCCCTTCGACATCCGGTACGTCGACCGGCTGCGCTGGACGGCCGAGGAGGTCGAGCACGCCGAGCCGCGCAGCGCGGTGTGGATGCGCGCCGTGGGTCCCCTCGGCGACGATCCACTCGTGCACACGTGCGCGCTGACGTACGCCAGCGACATGACGCTCCTGGACGCCGTCCGCATTCCGGTGGAGCCTCTCTGGGGGCCTCGTGGCTTCGACATGGCGTCGCTGGACCACGCAATGTGGTTCCACCGGCCGTTCCGCGCCGACGAGTGGTTCCTGTACGACCAGGAGTCCCCCATCGCGGTGGGCGGCCGCGGCCTGGCCCGCGGCCGTATCTACGACCTGGAGGGACGTCTGCTCGTGTCGGTCGTCCAGGAAGGCCTCTTCCGCAGGCTCGAGGCCTGACCGGCACGTCAGTGGTGTCTGCGCCGGAGCCAGCCCAGCAGACCGCGTCGTCGCTCGGGTGTCGTGCCGGCACTGGGCCCGGGTTGCCCGGGGCGTCGTCGGCCCCGGGGTGGCCGCGGTGCGGGTCGGGCGGTCACGACGGGAGTCTCGTGCCAGGCCGCCGACCGCGGCGCCTTCCGGCGTGACCTCGGGGCGAGTCGGTGCGCTCGGGCCTCGCTGAGGGACCGCTGTAGGTCCGCCCGCAGCCACGCGATCTCATCGGGGTCGTCCGCGGTCCTGATCCGGGCGGTGATCCGTGCGGCGGGCGAGTCGGGCGGCCCGTGGTCGGCTCGCGCGGGACGGTGGAAATGCAGGTGGGCGCGCTCGTAGGGGTCCTGGACGATCTCGGCCACCTGGATCGGGTCGAGCAGGGAGGCCGGAGCGGCCGCACGGCTCCAGGGATCGTCGGCCTGCCGCAGCAGGGCTCCGAGGTGACGCCCGCGCCAGTTCCGGGGGCGCAGGTCCAGTCCCGCGTCCAGTCGGCGCCTGAGATCCTCCGGGATACGGCCCGTCAGCCAGGGGGCGTTCCTCTCGTCGGCCGCGAACTGCTGCAGTTCGGCCGCCAGATAGAGCCAGATCACGGCGCGGTAGCGGTTGAGGGAGAACTTGACCGGCGTGACAAGTCCCAGACGGGCGAGGCGCATGAACCGGGTGGGCGGCACGCCCAGGATCTCGGCGGCTGCTTTGGACCCGACGGCTTCGACCCGTTCCCGCAGGGTCGCGGGGAAGCCCTTCTCGGCACGGATCCGCTCGACCTCGGCCCGTGGGATGCGCCGGCCTCCGCCTCCGTCGTCGACGACCGTGCGCAGGCAGCCCAGTTGTACGGCGATGTCCAGTTCACTGCGTTTCAGGCCCAGTTCGCGGGCGGCTCGGCTCAACGCCATGGTGCCGCCGGCCGCACCGGCCGCCCTGGTTTTCCCGGCCGCCTTGGCCGATGCCTGGGCGCCGCGTCGTGTGGTGATCCTGGTGGGATCGGTGGTCGTGGTGTGCTGGGTGTTGGTGGTGGGCGTTGCGGATTGTGTGACGGTGTCGCCGGACATGGTGGTTCTCCCCCGTGCGGTGTGGTGCTCGCGCTGGTCTCGCGCTCGCCTCGGGAAAACCGTAGCCCGTTTGCGGAAAGTCGTGGCGGGCCTGTGGATAACTTGGCCCACAAGGGAGATAAGTGCAGGTCAGCGGTCCATCACGGCCGAGCGTTCAGGGTGCCTGGCGTCCACCCGGAGGTGTTCGCCGACACGGTTCACCAACAGCGTCATCTCGTACGCGATCTGCCCGATGTCCGCCTCCGCCGCGCTGAGGACGCACAGGCAGCTGCCGGGCCCGGCGGCGGTGACGAAGAGCACCGCGTCGTCGAACTCGATCATCGTCTGCCGTACGTCACCGGCGCCGAAGTGGCGGCCCGAGCCCTTGGCGAGGCTGTGCAGACCCGACGAGACCGCGGCCAAGTGCTCGGAGTCCTCGCGCCGCAGGCCGGTGCTGGCCGCGGTGACGAGTCCGTCGTTGGACAGCACCAGGGCGTGCCGTATGGGTTCCACGCGCTCGGTCAGGTCGTCCAGCAGCCAACCGAGCCCCGCGTTCTGCGACATCGTTCGCACTCCCCGTTTCGTCGTTCCCCCGGACACGGAGGACCCGACGATTCAGCCTTCCCCACTGCTGCTGTCGGAGCAAGCAGGATCGGAACATGGCAGGGAAGATGACCGACAAGGCATGCCGGTCCTTCCGCGCGAACAGCGACAACGGGTGCTTCCCCACCCGAAACAGCGGTGTCAAGGGACACTATCCGGCCAAGAGCAGGCCTGTTCCAGAAGCAGGCGTGTCGACGCCGGTTCAGCCCACGGAGTCGAGCAGCCGGGCGGTGTGCACCCGTCCCGCGTACTCGACGAGCCGTATCAGTACTTCCTTGCCGGAGTCGCGGTCCCTGGCGTCGCAGAGAACCACGGGGGTTCCCTGGTCGAGGTCGAGGGCGCGTGAGACGTCCTGGGCGCCGTGGGCGCGTGCTTCCGAGAAGCAGTTGACCGCGACCACGAAGGGGATGTGCCGGTGCTCGAAGTAGTCCACGGCGGGGAAGCAGTCCTGCAGTCGCCTGGTGTCCGCGAGGACGACGGCACCCAACGCCCCTTGCGCCAATTCGTCCCACAGGAACCAGAACCGGTCCTGACCGGGGGTGCCGAACAGGTAGAGCGAGAGCCCCGACCTGATGGTGATGCGGCCGAAGTCCATGGCGACGGTGGTGGTGACCTTCTGGTCCACACCGTCGGTGTCGTCCACCGACTGGCCCACCTCGCTCAGGAGTTCCTCGGTACGCAGCGGCTTGATCTCACTGACCGCGCCGACCAGCGTGGTCTTGCCGACGCCGAATCCGCCGGCGACGAGGATCTTCAACGCCAGGGCGCCCGTGTCGCCGTCTGTCTCATCGGGGTGCTCGGAGACCATCGATCACTTCTCTCGGGAGTGTCGGCCGTGGTCGACATCGGTACGGCTGTGAGGAGTCAGCATCTTGGCAACTGTCACCCGTCCGTGGGGTGTTGGACCGGTATTTCCTGTCACTGACCGCTTGTGCCCGTTCGGTGCCGGGTTGGATGCGCGAATGGGTACGGGTCGCATCCGTGTGTGCGTTCATCTACAGCGCCCTCAGCCCCTCGATCACCTCGCGCAGGACGCGTTCGTCCGGCAGTTGCGCGGGCGGCACGGGGCGGCTGACGGTGACTCGGCCCGACTCCATGAGGTCCCCGAGGAGAACCCGTACTACGCCGACGGGCAGATCGGCGCCCGCGGCGAGTTCGGCGACCGACTGGGTCTCGGTCCGGCACAGTGCAAGGAGCACCAGGTGTTCCGGACCGAGCAACGCGTCGTCTACGGTAGGTGCGCCTGTGTCGAGCGAGACCAGGGCGATCAGGTCGAAGCAGGGCCCGCCGGGACCGGGCCTGGTGCGGCCGCCCGTCACGGCGTAGGGGCGGACGAGCGGCCCGGCCTCGTTGTCGTACCAACGGCTGCCCGGCGGTTCGTGCGGGGCGCCGGCGTCACTGCCTTCGGTCATGAGCACGGCCCGTCCTTGGTTCATCCGGCCGTGGGCGGACGTGCGCCGGCGCGGGTCGGTGTGCGGAGGTGCTCTCCGACGCGTTTCACCAACCGTGCCATCTCGTACGCCACCAGCCCGATGTCTGCTGTGACGGACGTGAGGAGGGCGAGACAGGAACCGTCTCCGGCGGCGGCCACGAAGAGGAAGCCGTCGTCCATCTCCACCATCGTCTGGCGCACACCCCCGGCGCCGAAGTGGCGGCCCGTGCCCTTGGCGAGACTGTGGAAGCCGGAGGCCACGGCGGCGAGGTGCTCGGCGTCCTCGCGCCTGAGGTCGCTGGAGGCGCCGACCGCCAGGCCGTCGTTGGACAGGACCACGGCGTGCCGCACCTCGTGCACGCGTAGGGCCAAGTCGTCCAGCAGCCAGTCGAGTTCACCGGAGCGCTCGGTTGCCCTGGTGCGCGGGTCCTGGATCATGCGGGGTCTCCTTCGCTGCTGTCGCCGCCTGTCGTGGGGCCGTGCGGGACTCCTCTGCCGGGTGCCCTGCCGCCGCCTCGTGCCCAGCCGTCGCGGTAGGCCGCCATGCGTTCCCTGACGAGTTCCGGCGTGCGCTCGTCGTCCGCTCGGGGGGTCGCCTCCGGGGCGGCCTGCCCAGCGTGCCGTTCGCGCAGTTGAGGTGCGAGGTGCGCCTGGCGTACGCGGCGCGGCAGTTCGTCCGCATCGCTGTCCGGTTCCGGCGGCCGCCGGTGCGGGCGCAGGGTGGTGACGCCGGGCGGTACCTCGGGCGGGGTCCGGGGCGGGCCGTCCCCGGCGCTCCGCCTGGCGGAGGCCACGGGAGCCGTCAGGGCGCGCCGGTCCTTGGAGTGTTCGACGAGTTCCGGGTGCGGGGCCGCGGTCACGCGCGCGTACTCGCGTTCCTCGGGCTCCGGAGCTGCTTCTGCGGAGGCTGCGGGGGAACGTTCCGGCGTGCCGCTGTGGAGCAGCGTGGTGGGGAGGAGCACCACGGCCGTGGTGCCGCCGTAGGGGGAAGTCCTCAGGTGGACCTTGATGCCGTGGCGGGCGGCGAGGCGGCTCACGACGAACAGGCCGAGCCGGTCGCTGTCGAACAGATCGAGGGCCTCGGACTGTGCGATGCGGCGGTTGGCCTCGGCGAGTGTCTCCTTGCCCATGCCCAGGCCCCGGTCCTCGACCTCCAGTGCGTAGCCGTTGCCGACCGGTTCGCCGGTGACCCGTACGCGCGTGTGGGGTGGTGAGAACTGGGCGGCGTTCTCCACGATTTCCGCAAGGAGGTGGGTAAGGTCGGCGACCCCGGTTCCGGCGATCTTCGCTTCCGGGAGCTGCCGCAGTTCCACGCGCGCGTAGTCCTCGATCTCGGAGATGGCCGCGCGGACCACGTTCGTCAGGGAGACGGGCATGCGCCAGGCACGCCCCGGGGCCGCGCCCGAGAGGATGATCAGGCTTTCCGCGTGGCGTCGCATGCGCGTGGTGAGGTGGTCGAGGCGGAAGAGGTCGCTGAGTTCGTCGGGGTCGTCGGAGCGGCGTTCCATGCTGTCGAGCAGACCGAGTTGGCGGTGTACGAGGATCTGGCTGCGGCGGGCGAGGTTGACGAACACGCTGGAGATGCCGCCGGCGAGTTCGGCGCGCTCGACCGCCGCGCGGAGGGCGGCGCGGTGCACGGTGCCGAGGGCCTCCGCGACCTGACCGATTTCGTCCTCCGCGGGTGGCCCGGGCGGGGCCTCGGTGTCGACGTCGACCTCCTCACCGGAGCGCAGTCTGCGCATGGCGTCGGGCAGTTTGCGGCGGGCGATCTCCAGGGCGCCGTTGCGCAGGCTCACCAGCTCGATGACCAGGCCCCGTCCGATACGTACGGAGATGACGAGGGAGGCGGCGACCGCGGCGAGGCCGAGGAGCACGGCGGCGCCCGCCGGGGTGAGCAGTGCGCGGCTGAACGGGCCGACCCGGTCGGCGACCTCGCGGTCGGCGTCCGCCTCGATGCCGCGCATGTCGTCTCGCACGCGCGCGTGGGTGGACTTCCAGGCTGCTTCGGGGACGGCATGGAGCACCTGGGCTCCGGGGCGGCTCGCGAGCACCTCGTCCTCGAGGGCGCGCAGGTCGGCGTAGGCGTTGCCCGCGGCGATTTCATGCCAGGCCGCGCGTTCCGGGCCACGCAGGTCCGCGCCGGCGGCTTCGGTCAGCGTGTGACGTGTGTCGACGGCGCCGATGAACAGGCGCAACCGCTCGCGGTCGAGGGTGTTGGCGACGTGGGCGCCGGACAGGAGCGCGTCCTCCTGTGCCAGCGCCTCGCCCGCGCGGGAGAACTCGAGCAGCACGCGCGCGTCGGAGCCTGATTCGGCGTCCTGGATGCCGGTGAGCGCGCCGCCCACGCCGAAGGCCTTGGCGATGGTCGTGGTGTAGCGCTCGTACGTCTCGGCCCAGTCGCTGCGGCGGTCGAGGACCGACGTCCGCAGCGCGCGCAGGTGTTCGGCTCCGGTCACGAAACCGGCGAGGCGTTCGGCCACAGCCGCGGGCAGGTCGGCGCCATCGGCGACGGTGTGGCGGTCGCCCAGCCGCAGGGAGTCCACCGCCCGGTCGGTGCGCCGAGCGAGTCCGCGCAGCGCGCTCTCCCGCTGTGCGGAGGGTTCCGTGGCGTACTGTACGGCGGCCGCGCGTTCGGTCTGGAGCGCGGTGACGGCGTCGGCGACCGGACCGCGTACGGAGGCGTCGACGCGCTGCAGCTGGCGGTGGCGGGCGACGTCCTGGGCGGTGGTGACGGTGGCGTACGCCCACAGCGCGAGCAGGGAGACGACAGGCACCATCAACAGACAGACGATCTTGGCTCGGACGGTGCGGGGACGCAGGTGCCGGCGTCCCGCGCGCGTGGGCGCGCCGACCGTCGGGGCGTCGGTGTCGATGGCGGTGCCGTCGGTTGCGGGGTGCTCGTCGGCCGGTGGTCCGGCGTGGGCGCGGCGCCCGCGTATCGCGGGCCGGGGCGGGCCGTCGGCAGCGGCTGTCGGGGTCCTGCGGGGTGTACGCATGGCCTCCTCGATCGGGTTCGGTGCGGGACTTTCGAGGCACCCCCTAGTGGGCGGCGGCGTTCTCGACCGGGCGCTGGGCCGACGCGGATGCCTCGCGTTCCCCGGCTGTCGGGGACAGCGCGACGAACGCCGAGGTGAGGAACAGGTAGGACCCGAGGCCGACGGCGAGGGGGAAGATGAACTGCATCGCCGTGGCCCCGGGCAGGACCGCCGCGGACGGGGTGACCTCCACGCGCACCGCCCACATCGCGGTGTAGTGCATGCTGCTCACCGCTCCGCCCATGACGAGGGAAGCGACGGTGACCGCGACTGGCGATCTGATGTTGAGGGCCGCCCAGAGGGCGGCGGTCGCCGCGACCACGGCGATCACGACGGAGAGGGCGACGAGTGCCGGATCGTAGGTCACGTCGCCGTGCAGGCGTACGGCCGCCATGCCCAGGTAGTGCATGCTCGCGACGCCCAGGCCGGTGGTGAGCCCGCCCAGCAGGAGCGCCCGGGCGCGGTCACGGCCGTAGCCGACGGCGAAGACGCCGGCGCAGACCACGAGCATGGCGACCAGGAGGCTCAGGACGGTCAGGGGCACGTCGTAGCGGATCTCGGTGCCGCTGACGCCGAAGCCGAGCATCGCCACGAAGTGCATGGTCCAGATGCCGGTGCCAATCGCCGACGCCGCGGTGACGAGCCAGTTGCGGCGGGACGTGCCGGTGGTGGCGAGCGCGCGGACCGTGCAGCGCAGTCCGAGGGCGGCGCCGATGCAGGCCATGGCGTACGACAGCGCGGGGGTCAGCCAGCCGAAGGTGGTGTGGTCCAGGTGTCCCATGGCCCCGGGACGCTAGTGGGGGCACGGGAGCACGGAGGGGGCGCATTTCGAAAGCTGCTGGAATGTGGCGCATATATGCACGGGACCGATCGCCTCCCGCCCGAACATGCGCGTCACCCTCTCGATCGTTCCGGTGAGGGATCATGCGGAGCATGAGCGACGACCGCACGGACAACCACACACACGTCCAGGAGTTCTTCACGGCACGGGCGGCTCACTGGGACGCCCGTTTTCCCGACGACGGGCCCGCCTACGCCGCCGCGGTCGACGAGCTCGGTCTGCGCGAGGGCGACCGGGTGCTCGACGCGGGGTGCGGCACGGGGCGGGCCCTGACGCCGTTGCGCGCTGCCGTGGGAGCCTCGGGAGTGGTCCTCGGGGCCGATCTGACGCCCGCCATGCCGGAGGCCGCCGTACGGGCCGGGCGGGACCGTGACGGGCTGCTGGTGCTCGCCGATGTCGGCCGCCTGCCGGTGCGTACGGCGTCGCTCGACGCGGTGTTCGCCGCCGGGCTCGTCGCACACCTCCCGAGCCCCGCGGAGAACCTTCGGGAGCTGGCCCGCGTGGTCAGGCCGGGCGGCACCCTGGCGCTGTTCCACCCCATCGGCCGGGCGGCGCTCGCAGCGCGGCAGGGGCGGCGGATCACCCCGGAGGACCTGCGCGCCGAGGGGAACCTGCGGCCGCTGCTGGCCGGCTCGGGCTGGCGCATGACGTCGTACGCCGACGAGGACGCACGTTTCCTGGCGCTCGCGACGCGTGCGGGCCGAGCCCTGCCTTCGCCCGGGGGATCGCGCCGAGAAGGGTCCTGAATGCGCCGTTCGCCGCGCTTCACCCCGCCCTCCCCCTTCTGTGGCCGCAGGTCCGTCTCTACGTTGGGTAGGACGAGCAAGTGATACCGACGCGGGGGGTAGGTAGCCCATATGTTCGGCAGCGTTCGCAAGTCCTTCGGCAGATTTCTCGGTTCGTTGCGCGCGGAGCCCACCGCGCGGGAGTCGAAACGCACGCACAACCTGTTCGAGGCGGCCGCCGTCTACATCGCGGCGTGTGCCGAGGACGATCAGGACCAGATCGACGAGGCCGCGACCTGGGTGTCGCCCGAGGCCCTGTCGTTCGGAGTCAGCGAGCTGGCGTGCCGGGCGGTGATCGCCCTCGCGCGGGAGCGCGACGAGTCGCCGCAGACGGTCGCGCGGTCACTCCTCGGGCTGCCCGCCGCCTGAACGAGTGAGGGTGTCCGGTCGTTTCGCCCCTGTCCACCCGGATACCTGCAGCTCGCCCTGGATATCCGCAGCTCCGCACGGGGTTCCCGCTCGTGACAAGGGCCCGCCGGGCGCATTAGGGTGCGCCGACGGACGAGCGAGAGCGATGGGAGGCCGGCATGGCCGGGACGGACGACGATGCCGTCACCGCCGGGGACGACGACGCGCTGTATGTGCTGACGGCGGTACTGCTCACGCCCGCGAACTTCCCCAGTGTGCTGGGCGACGACTACCCGGAGGCCTGCGCGGCCCTGGACCTCGCTCCGCTCGCCGACGGCTACGGGATCGTTCTGGGCCAGGACGGCGAGGGAGCGAGGTGGACGGTGGCGGTCGACGACGTGTCGCTGGTCGCCGTGGCCATCGCGTCGTGGGACTGCGGCATGGAGTACGACCTGTCGCCCGACGAGGACTCCGTGGTGGCCGCGCTGCCGGGCTGGCCCCTTGCGGTGGCCGTGGCGGCACCGGGGGTGCCCGCTCCGCACGACCCCGATCCCGAGGTGTCGGACCGCCCTCCGCTGAGCCCGCCGGACACCGGCACCTGGGGTCCCGCCCAGCGGCGTCTGGGCGCCGACGAGATCGCTCTGCAGTGGTCCATGTGGCGGGAACAGATCGACGACGCCGCGTTCGCCGGGCAGGACGGCTCGGACGGGGCGGCGACCGGTGACCTGACGGAAGCCGGGGCGGGCGCAGGGAAGGACGACGGCGCTCACCGTACGGGCATCCGCCGTGTGCTCGCGGAGGCGCGTGCGTACGTGGAATCCCCTCCGCCACTCGGGCGGGTCCGCTCCTCCTTCGCGCCGGAGGGCGCACGGACGCTCCGTGCCGACGGTCCCGGTTGGTCGATGGTGGCCAGAACCGACGACATCGCGTTCGTCCTCCTCGACGAGGAACCCGGGGAGGTACTGCCGGTGGGCAGGGGCCCAGAACTGCCCGGCCTTCTGGAGTCCCTCGACAAGATCGCCGTACGCCCGAACTGATCCCGCGCACCCCACCGGCCCGCCTGCGCGGGCCGGTGGTACTTCAGCGGCCGAGCTCCTTGCGGCCGGCGCGGCGCAGCCGACGCCGCTGCGAGGGGTCCAGCGCCAGGTACGCGGCCGTCGGGATCCCCAGGACTATCAGGAGATTGGCCCAGAAGGGGAAGGGCAACAGGATCAACAGGACGATCCCGATTGCCGCACCCCCCGCGGCGATCTTCGTACTCTTCGACATCTCCGTCGCCTCCTTCGCGGCCACTGCCGCTCTCTGTCCTGAAAACGGGATCGGGCTCCCTGCGGTTCCGGACCACGACCCTGACGCGTCCCTGAGCCGACCCCCGTACAACCCTGAGATGCCCTCGACGCCGACCAGGAAAAGTGACCCACATCACTTCATGGCATGCCAGGACGAGGTTTGAAGTGAGGTAACCTCGGCGATTCTGTTGCAGTAGTCAAATTTGAGGAGTCCAGCATCCCTGTGCCGACAAACCCCCGGGCAACCCTCTCTGAAGTCACCGACCTGGCTCGCTGCCACACCGTCTTCGTGGCCGCGGACCCTGCCCGCACCGGCCACGTCGCCTTCTGGCGGCCGGATGGCTCGGCGCCGCCCCAGGTCTCAGAGGGCTGCGCAGGAGAGCTGACACTCGTCCGGCCCGGCAATTCCGGCGTCCGACGGATCACGGTGCCCGTCGTGTCGCTCCCGGTGCGCGCCGCGCTTCCGGTGCTCACGCGCGCGCGTGCCGCCAGCGGTGCCCACAGGTCCACGGCCTTCTGGGGGGCCGCCGCCCTGCTGGCACTTCAATTCGCCGCACGAGGCCTGCTGCTGCCCGGCGTCACCGCGAGCGGCCACGACGCCTGGCGGGCGGGGCCGCTGCGGGTGGAGGACATGGACCGGGTCAGGGAGCTGGCCGCCGCGATGCCGCCCGAGGCGCACGCGCTGGCCGTGGACGACGCCGAGCCGCCGCTGCTGCCCGATCCGGAGCGGCTGCTGCGCGCCTTCCTCGACGCCGTCGTGGACTCGCTGCCCCGCTCCCCCGCCGCGAGCATCGCGGCGGGGGCACCTGTTTTCGCCGCCCGTGAGCCCCGGTCCGTTCCCGAACAGCGCTCCTGGGCCGCGGACATAGCCGCAGGGCACGACGCCGGGGTCCGTGTCTCACTGCGCGTCGAGATTCCCGGGTTCGCCTCGCTCCGCGCCGACGATCCCGCCGGGACGAAGCCGGAGTTCCGTGTCGTCCCCCAGCTGCACAGCGTGAGCGATCCGGCGCTCGTCGCGGACGCCTCCGCGGTGTGGGCCGACGCGACCGCCTTCGGCCCGAGCGCGCGGACGGACGCTCTGCTGGCGCTGCGCCGCGCCGCCCGCGCCTGGGCACCGCTCGGCCCGCTGCTGTCGGCGGCCGTGCCGGACGCGGTGGAACTCGCCGACGAGGATGTCACCGAATTGCTCGGCGAGGGTGCCCGGCTGCTGGCGACGGCCGGTGTCGAGGTCCACTGGCCCAGGGAACTGGCCCGCGGGTTGACCGCCCACGCGGTCATCGGCCCACCGGACGACGAGGAGCGCCCACCGGACGACGAGGAGCAGGGTCCTGCCCGAAACGCGTCGGACACCCCGTCGTACCTGTCCGCCGACGCGCTGCTCGCCTTCGACTGGCGGTTCGCGCTCGGCGATCAGCGGCTCACCCGGCAGGAGCTCGACGTGCTCGCGGAGGCGAACCGCCCCGTGGTGCGACTGCGCGACAGGTGGGTCCTGGTGGATCCTGAGGAGATCCGCCACGCCCGTGCGCGGCAGGACCACAAGGTGTCGCCCGTCGACGCGCTCAGCGCCGCTCTGACGGGCTCGACGGAGGTCGACGGCCGGATGGTCGACGTCCTGCCCACCGGGTGGCTGGCGACGCTGCGGGAACGGCTGTCGGACCCCGAAGGGCAGGAATCGGTCGGGCAGCCGTCCGCGCTCGCCGCGACGCTACGGGACTACCAGTTGCGAGGGCTCGACTGGCTGGCCCGGATGACCTCCCTGGGGCTGGGCGGCTGTCTCGCCGACGACATGGGGCTCGGCAAGACGATCACCCTCATCGCTCTGCACCTGCACCGGCAGTCGGACGCCTCGTCCGCCGGCCCCACCCTCGTGGTCTGCCCGGCCTCGCTGATGGGCAACTGGCAGCGGGAGATCGAGAAGTTCGCACCGGGGGTGCCGGTGCGCCGCTTCCACGGCTCCCGGCGGAGCCTGGAGGGGCTCGCCGACGCGGAGTTCGTCCTCACCACGTACGGCACGATGCGGCTCGACGCCCCCCGACTCGCCCAGATGCCCTGGGGCCTGGTCGTGGCGGACGAGGCGCAGCACGTGAAGAACCCCTACTCGGCCACGGCGCGGGAACTGCGCACCATCGGGGCACGCGCGCGCGTGGCTCTCACGGGCACTCCGGTGGAGAACAACCTGTCCGAACTGTGGGCGATCCTCGACTGGACCACTCCGGGTCTCCTCGGCCGCCTCGGCACCTTCCGCACCCGTTACGCGCAGGCCGTCGAAGGCGGCCGGGACCCCGCCGCGGCGGAGCGGCTGGCCCGGATCGTACGGCCGTTCCTGCTGCGGCGCCGCAAGTCCGACCCGGGCGTCGCGCCGGAGCTTCCACCGAAGACCGAGACCGACCGTGCCGTGTCGCTCACCAGGGAACAGGTGGGGCTGTACGAGGCGCTGGTCCGCGAGACCATGGCGGAGATCGCCGCCGCCGACGGCATGGAGCGGCGCGGTCTGATCGTGAAGCTGCTGACCGGACTCAAACAGATCTGCAACCACCCCGCCCAGTTCCTCAAGGAGGAGAGGCCGCGGATCCCGGGCAGGTCGGGGAAGTTGGAGCTGCTGGACGAACTCCTGGACACCATCCTGTCCGAGGGGGCGAGCGTTCTGGTCTTCACGCAGTACGTCCGGATGGCTCGGCTGCTGGAACGTCACCTGGCGGCGCGGGGGGTGCCGACCCACTTCCTGCACGGCGGAACACCGGTACCCGAGCGTGAGGCGATGGTGGAGCGCTTCCAGGCAGGCGAGGTACCCGTGTTCCTGTTGTCGTTGAAGGCGGCCGGCACGGGTCTGAACCTGACGCGGGCCGAGCATGTGGTGCACTACGACCGCTGGTGGAACCCGGCCGTCGAGGCGCAGGCCACGGACCGGGCGTACCGCATCGGACAGACACGGCCGGTCCAGGTGCACCGGATGATCGCCGAGGGCACGATCGAGGACCGCATCGCGGACATGCTGCTGCGCAAGCGGGAGTTGGCCGACGCGGTGCTGGGCGGGGGCGACACGGCGTTGACCGAGCTGTCCGACGCCGAACTGGCCGCTCTGGTGGAGCTTCGAGGGGACGCGCGATGACGGAACGCACGGGACACGACGAAGAACGCACCTTCGCCGCACTGGCCCCCGTACGGGGCAGGGGTTTCGCACGGACGTGGTGGGGCCGGGCCTGGTTGCAGGCGCTCGAGGACGCGGCGCTGGACGGGGAGCAGGTGAAGGCGGGTCGCAGGCTGGCTCGGGCGGGGGCAGTGGGCGCGGTGTCGGTGCGCCCCGGGCGCGTCACCGCGGTCGTCCAGGACCGCGACGGCACCGGCCACCGGGCCGACGTCCTGCTGCAGGAACTGTCCACGGATCATTGGGACCGCTTTCTGGAGATGGCGGTCGAGCGGGCCGGACACGTAGCCGCTCTGCTCGACCGTGAGATGCCGCCGCATCTGGTCGAGGACGCCGCGACGGCCGGAGTCGAACTGCTGCCCGGGCTCGGTGATCTGGAGGCACGGTGCGACTGCGGTGCCTGGGACCACTGCGGTCACACCGCCGCGCTCTGCTACCAGGTGGCCCGCCTGCTGGATCAGGACCCGTTCGTCCTGCTGCTGGTGCGCGGCCGTACCGAACGTGCGCTGCTGGACGAACTCCACCTACGCGGAACCGCGTCCGCCGCGGACGGCGAGGAGGCAGCGGGTGGCCTGCGGAGCGGCTTGCGGAGCGGCCTCGGGGACGATCACCGGGACGGGGTGGACGCCGCCGAGGCGTTCGCGACGGGAGAGATCCTGCCGCCCCTCCCCGAGCCGCCCCGGCTGCCGGTGGAGCCCGGCCTGCCGCCCTCCCTGGACACCGAGACCGGGCCCGCGCCGGGACTGGACCCGGCAGCACTGGAGTTCCTGGCGGCGCAGACGGCGCGGGAGGCACACCGGTTGCTGGCCGAGGCGCTCCGTCCCGGTCACGAGCAGCAGCCCCTCGACGACGAGTTGCCGTTCCGCCAGGACGTGGTGCGGCTGGCCGCCGGTGCCCCGGGAGCGGACATCGGGGCACGGCTCGGCGACGGTTCGGGACGTGGCAGGGAAGGACTGGCGCTCGCCGTCCGCGCCTGGCGGTACGGCGGGGCGGCCGGTCTCGCCGTGCTGGACGAGGAGTGGCACGTACCGGTGGAGTCCCTCGCACGCGCGTGTGCCGCTCTGGAGACGGCGTGGGAGGAGGGCGAGCGGCCTTCGCTGCGGTCCACGCACAACCGTTGGACCGTCGTGGGCGGGTCGGCCCAGCTGCGCCTCGGGCGGGACGGCCGCTGGTGGCCCTACCGCAAGGAACGGGGCCGCTGGGCACCGGCCGGCCCGGCAGCCCATGATCCGGCGACGGCACTGGCCGCGGTTGACGGTGAACCCGGCAATGGACGACGGAGAGCGACCCCATCACCTGACTGCGATCCCGTCATGTGAGAGCGGCCCCGTCACCCGGTGTGGCCGACCCGGTCCGGAAAGAGTGAGTCCAGGTCGCTGGGCAACCCGGTCGGGAACCCGCTCGGCAGATCGCTCGGCATCCCGCTGGGCAGATCGCTGGGGAAACCCGAGGGCGGCATCGGAAGGTCGCTGGGCAGCCCGGACGGGAGGCTCAGCGACGGGGTCGGCGAAGGACTCGCACCGCCACCGGTCCCGCCCGAGGGCTTCTCGTCCGGTGATCCCTCATCCCCGGAGGCCACCAGCACCACGGCGAGGACGGCGCCGAGGATGATGATCACGGCCGTCGCGATGAGCACGAGCCTGCGACGCCCGTCGGACGAGGGTCCACCGGGCGGATCGGGCGGATGCCAGCCCCCGCCCTGACGCGGGGGCTGGCTGCCACCACCGCCTCCGGTCGGATCGCCCGGAGGCGGACCGTAGCCCCCTGACGGGGGCCCGGATCCTGTGCCGTTCGACGGCGGTGTGCCGTCCGGCGGTCGCGGTGGCTGGGACGGTGGCAGCGGCAGGCCCATACCGTCCAGAGTCGCCGCGAAACGGCCAAGGCGCGAGCCCTGCGCGGGAGTTGCTACGGACTCATGCCGTGGACCGCATGATTCCGTCGAGTTCCACGCAGGACCGACCGGAGGAGGCGTGTCTCCGGCCGGTACGCCCACCGGCCGGAGATGAGCTGCGCGATCAGCCGCGCGCACCCAGCAGGTGGTCCATCGCCAGCTGGTCGAGCTGCTCGAAGGCCATGCCGCGCGCGGCGGCGGCCTCGGCGTCGAACTCCTCGAAGGCCGTCCGGTCCGCGAGCAGCGCCTGCAGTCCGTCGGCGGCCGTGGGCTGGGCCAGCTGGTCCAGGCGCGCGGCACGCAGCGCCTCCTGGACGGCCGGGTCCGAGCGGAAGGCGGCCGCGCGCTCCTTGAGGATGAGGTAGTTGCGCATGCAGCCCGCGGCCGACGCCCACACGCCATCGAAGTCCTCGGTGCGCGGCGGCTTGAAGTCGAAGTGCTTCGGCCCCGCGTAACCGGCGCTCTCCAGCAGGTCGACCAGCCAGAACGCGGAGCGCAGGTCGCCTGCGCCGAACCGGAGGTCCTGGTCGTACTTGATGCCGGACTGGCCGTTGAGGTCGATGTGGAAGAGCTTGCCGGCCCAGAGGGCCTGCGCGATGCCGTGCGGGAAGTTCAGCCCGGCCATCTGCTCGTGGCCGACCTCGGGGTTGACGCCGTAGAGCTCCGGGCGCTCCAGGCGCTCGATGAAGGCCAGGGCGTGACCGACGGTGGGGAGCAGGATGTCGCCGCGCGGCTCGTTCGGCTTGGGCTCGATCGCGAACTTCAGGTCGTAACCCTGGGAGGTGACGTACTCGCCGAGGAGGTCGAAGGCCTCCTTCATGCGGTCGAGCGCGTCCCGGACGTCCTTGGCGGCGCCGGACTCGGCGCCCTCGCGGCCGCCCCAGGCGACGTAGATCTTGGCGCCGAGCTCGACCGCCAGATCGATGTTGCGGATCGTCTTGCGCAGCGCGTAGCGGCGGACGTCACGGTCGTTGGCCGTGAACGCTCCGTCCTTGAAGACGGGGTGCGTGAAGAGGTTGGTGGTGGCCATGGGCACGGTCATGCCGGTGGTGTCCAGGGCCGCGCGGAAGCGCTTGATGTGCTCCTCGCGCTCGCTGTCCGAGGACCCGAAGGGGATCAGGTCGTCGTCGTGGAAGGTCACACCGTAGGCGCCGAGCTCCGCCAGACGCTGCACCGACTCGACCGGGTCGAGGGCGCGCCGCGTGGCGTCGCCGAACGGGTCCCGTCCCTGCCAGCCGACAGTCCACAGGCCGAAGGTGAACCTGTCGTCGGGGGTGGGTTGGTAGTTCATGCCGCGGCTCCTTGCTCCGACTATTTCGTCATGGCGATTTACAAATTAGTATGCGGACGCGTCTCTGGGAAGACAAGATGTCTCCGGACGGAGGCGCCAGCCGCGTCAGCGGCGGTCACGAGCCGCGTGAGAAGGAGAGCCCGATGTCAGCTGCCGAGGGTCCGCTCGTCGTCGGTGTGGACTCGTCCACACAGTCCACCAAGGCCCTGGTCGTCGACGCTGCGACCGGCCGGGTCGTGGCGAGCGGGCAGGCGCCGCACACCGTGTCCTCCGGCGCGGGCCGGGAGAGTGACCCCCGCCAGTGGTGGGACGCGCTGTGCGAGGCGCTGCACCAGTGCGGGGCGGCGGCGAGCGAGGCCTCGGCGGTGTCGATCGGCGGCCAGCAGCACGGCCTCGTCACCCTCGACGCCCGGGGCGAGCCGGTGCGTCCGGCGCTGCTGTGGAACGACGTGCGCTCGGCGCCGCAGGCGACCCGCCTGGTCGAGGAACTCGGCGGCACGAAGGCCTGGGCGGAGCGCGCCGGCAGCGTGCCGGGGCCGTCCTTCACCGTGACGAAGTGGGCCTGGCTGGCCGAGAACGAGCCAGAGGCAGTCCGTGCGACCGCCGCTGTGCGCCTGCCGCACGACTACCTCACCGAGCGCCTCACCGGCCAGGGCACGACCGATCGCGGCGATGCCTCCGGCACGGGCTGGTGGGCGTCGGCGACGGAGGCGTACGACGCCGAGGTGCTCGCCCATGTGGGGCTGGACCCGGCGCTGCTGCCCCGTGTGGTCCGGCCGGGCGAGGTCGCCGGGACCGTACGGGACGCCCATGAGCTGCCGTTCGCCAAGGGAACCCTGGTCGCCGCCGGGACGGGTGACAACGCGGCCGCCGCGCTCGGGCTCGGACTGCGCCCCGGCACTCCGGTCCTGAGCCTCGGCACCTCCGGCACGGTGTACGCCGTCTCCAGGCTCCGCCCTGCGGATCCGACGGGCACGGTGGCGGGCTTCGCCGACGCGCACGGGGACTGGCTGCCGCTGGCCTGCACCCTGAACTGCACCCAGGCCGTCGACCGTGTCGCCGCCCTGCTCGGCCTCGACCGTGAGTCCGTGGAGCCCGGCACGGACGTCACCCTCCTCCCCTACCTGGACGGCGAGCGCACCCCGGCCCTGCCGCACGCCTCGGGCCTGCTGCACGGTCTGCGCCACGACACGACCGGCGGGCAGCTGCTGCAGGCCGCGTACGACGGTGCCGTCCACTCCCTGCTCGGCGCCCTGGACCTGGTGCTGGACCCCGACGCGGACACCTCCGTACCGCTGCTGCTCATCGGCGGGGGCGCGCGGGGCACCGCCTGGCAACAGACCGTGCGCCGCCTTTCGGGGCGTGCCGTGCAGGTCCCCGAGGCCAGGGAACTGGTCGCGCTGGGCGCCGCCGCGCAGGCCGCCGGGCTGCTCACCGGCGAGGACCCGGCCGCGGTCGCGCGCCGCTGGGACACCACGCGGGGGCCGGTGCTGGAGGCCGTGGAGCGGGACGAGGAGACGCTCGCCAGGATCTCCCAGGTGCTGGCCGACGCCGCACCGCTGCTGGAACGCGGACCGGAGAGCGACTGACCGGAGAGCGACTGACCGGAGACACTGACCCGCCGAACGGCCGACCGGAGAGCGACCCCGACAGGCGAGCGACCGACCGGCGAGGGGGTGCCCCGAGTGGGAAAATCCGATTCCGGCATGATCTACATGGCACGGACAGGGAAACGCACAGGGACACCCACCGGGACGCACCGACGGGAGCCGAGGGAGGCATGACCGCACCACTGCACGAAACCAGCGCGAGCGGCTCCGGCCGCCGCCTGCCCGACAACCAGCAGGGCATGCGGCGCCGCAACCTCTCCCGGGTCATGCACACCGTCAACACCGAGGGGCCGCTGTCCCGGGCCGCCGTCGCCTCGCACATCGGACTGACCCGGGCCGCCGTGTCGACGCTGGTGGACGAGCTGATCCGATCGGGGCTCCTCGAGGAACTGGGCCCCGAGCGTCCGGGCCGCGTCGGACGGCCCGGCTCGGCGCTCGCCCTCAGCGGACGCGGCCCCGCCGGTATCGGCGCGGAGATCGGTGTCGACCACCTCGCGGTCTGTGCCGTGGATCTGCGGGGTGAGGTACGGGCTCGGGCGGTACGGCACGGCACCAACCGCGGCCGGACGCCGGAGCCGGTCATCGAGGAGCTGACCGAGCTCGTCCGGCGAGTGATCGCCGAGGCGGAGGGCGAGGGCCTGTGGCCCGCAGGGCTCGCGGTCGCCGTGCCCGGGCTGGTGGCCAGCGACGCCCGCACGGTGGTCCGCGCCCCCAACCTCGACTGGCACGACACGGATCTGGGCGCCCTGTTGCCCGCCGGGCTGCCGGCGACCGTGGACAACGAGGCCAACTTCGGCGGTCTCGCGGAACTCTGGCTCGGGGACGGGACACCGCCCGACTTCCTGCACGTCTCCGCGGAGATCGGCATCGGCGGGGCGGTCGTCGTGGACGGTCGGTTGCTCCGCGGAACACGAGGATTCGCCGGCGAGTTGGGGCATGTTCCCGTACGGCCGGAAGGCCCCGACTGCGCTTGTGGTGGACGCGGCTGCCTGGAGCAGTACGCCGGCGAGGAGGCCGTCCTTCGGGCGGCCGGGCTCGAACCCGGCGAACACCAGGTCGAGTTCCTGGCCGAGCGGGCCGCCGCCGGCGACAGGGATGTGCACCGGGCCCTGCGCGGCGCCGGCACCGCGCTCGGTGTGGCGCTGACCGGCGCGGTGAATCTGCTGGACCCGCGGACGGTGGTGCTGGGTGGCGCCCTGGCCGCCCTCGCCCCCTGGCTACTGCCCTCGCTGGAGCGGGAGTTGGCACGGCGCACGGCCGGTCCGGCATGTTCCGTGACCGTGTCCCGGCTGGGCCCCGAGGGTCCTCTGCTGGGTGCTGCCCACTCGGTGGTGCGTGGTGTGCTGGACGATCCGGCGACGGTCGGGGTGCGGCCGTAACGCGGCAACGGGAACAGGGCGAGGCCGGGCGGGTCGGGGCGGTCGAGGCTTGGCCGGTCTGCGTGTTCGGCGCGACCTCGACCGCCCTCACCACCACCTGTTCACTCTGTCGAGTGACGGAGATATCCACAACTCGCCGGTTTTCCACCGTTATCCACACGCTCGGACAGCGCGATCGGTATGCGCCGTACCGTGATCCACGCGAGGCGCAGCCATTCGACCTGTGACTGCGTCTTCGAGTACGGATGCGAGCCGACCAGCACAGCACCCACCCACCGACCGGAAAGGCAGAGCCAGATGGAGCGAGCCAGGCCGTTGCCGAGCAGGCGCCGGCTGCTGCGGGGCACCGCCTTCGCCGCGATCCCTTACGCGTTGCTCCCGAGCCCGAGGGCCGACGCCCAGTCTCCGCCCCTCGACCACACACCCGCCCGATGGGACCCGGCGAGCACGGCCAACTACACCGCGGCCGACCGTCCGGCCGGTCAACCCGTCGACATGGTGATCATTCATGTCACGCAGACCACGTACAAGAACACGCTGCCCGTTTTCTGGAACCCCGCGAAGCAGGTCTCCGCGCACTACCTGCTCCGGTCGGCCGACGGACGGGTGACCCAGTGCGTCCGGGAACGCGACATCGCCTGGCACGCCGGAAACTGGGACTACAACGCACGGAGCATAGGCATCGAGCACGAGGGTTGGATCGACCGGCCCGAGTACTTCACCACCGCCATGTACGAGCAGTCCGCGGCGCTCACCGCCTCGATCTGCGACAGGCACGGCATCCCGAAGGACCGCGCCCACATCATCGGCCACTACGAGGTGCCGGGCACCGACCACACCGATCCGGGACCGCACTGGGACTGGGACCGCTACATACGCCTGGTCGTCGCCGCCTGAGGCCGGAGCTCGCGGCTTGGCCGGGGGCGCGGCTTGTCGGAGCGCACCGCTTGTCGGGGTGCGGGTCCGACGGTGACGATGGTTTCCAGCCGTGAGCACGTGTCCGGGAGGCCGAGTTGACCGATCCTTGGGTGGCTCTGGAGCCGGGAGCCGACCCCGTCGAGCGGGTGCGGGTGCTGCGGCGCGCGCACGAGGCGTTCACGTTGCGGGGCACGGTGGCGCGACCGGTGCGTTCCGTGGTGGCGGACTCGTGGCGGCGTTCGGCGAAGGCGGGTGTCGGGCCCGAGGGCACCGCTCCGGTGGAACTGACGGACGGCGACCTCGGTTCCTACCGCGCTGAGCATCCGCTGGCCCGAGTGATGCCGTTGGTGCGCGAGTTGCTGGGCACGTTCGCGTCGGACGGCGAGCATCTGCTGGCCGTGTGCGACGCGCAGGGCAGACTACTGTGGGTGGAGGGGGACGCTGCGACCAGACGGCGGGCCGACCGGATGAACTTCGTACCGGGTGCGCGCTGGGCGGAGTCCGCGGTCGGGACGAACGCTCCGGGCACCGCGGTCGCCGTCGACCGGCCCGTGCAGGTGTTCGCGGCCGAACACTTCATACGGCGGGTGCAGCCGTGGACGTGCGCGGCGGCGCCGGTGCACGATCCACGGACCGGGCGGGTGCTCGGTGCGGTCGACATCACCGGCGGCGACGGCTTGGCGCATCCGCACAGCCTCGGCTTCGTCCAGGCGGTCGCTCGGGCCGCCGAGTCCCAGCTCGCCCTGCTGACCCCGCCCGGCGCTGCGGCGGATTCGCTCCAACTGGCCGCGCTGGGCCGGGACGAGGCCCAGCTCCAGGTCCATGGGCGGAAGATCAGGCTCAGCCGCCGGCACAGCGAGATCCTGGTGCTGCTCGCCCGCCACCCGGAGGGCCTGTCCGGCGACGAGCTGCTCTGCGCGCTGTACGAGGACGAGTCGGTGACACCGGTGACGTTGCGGGCCGAAGTGGCGCGGCTGCGCCGTCTCCTCGGGCCGGGGTTGGTGGCGTCACGGCCGTACCGGCTGATGGTTCCCGTCGAGTCCGATGTGGCGGTGGTGGAACGGCGACTGGAGACGGGTGCGGTGACGGCGGCCGCGTCGGCGTACGCGGGCCCGTTGCTGCCGGGCTCGCAGGCACCGGCCGTCGTACGGGTGCGGCGCAGGCTCGCCGACGGGTTGCGCACGGCGTTGATAGCCGGGCATGACCCCGACCTCCTGGCGGACTGGGCGCACGCCCCCTGGGGCGAGGACGACCTGGAGGTGTGGCGGGCGCTGGCCGCCGTACGGCCCACCCCGGCCGTACACATCCGCCTGGCCGAAGCTGGGGTGGGGGCCTCGTGCCCCTATCCCAGGGGAATCACCCCGACTTAGCGACATGGGGGGTGTTACTGTTAAA
>NZ_JARGEE010000619.1:0-4012 GCF_033794485.1 Streptomyces sp. MB09-02B | reverse complement strand
GGGGTGCGGGCGCGGAAGCAGGGGGGGTCGGGCGGGTCGGCGGCGGTCACCGTCATCGCGTCTGTCGACGACCGCGATCGTGGTCACCGCCACCACGATCATCATGCCGACCGACGCCGGGTGCGGCGAAGCCAGGGTTCGCCGTCGCGACGGCACACGTCACCCGCCCCGGCCGCCCGTCCACCGGCACCGACTTCCGCTTGGGCACGAGGAGTTCACCCCCGGCGACGAGCGCGGCGGCCTCCGCGACGGACGGGGTACCGACGGCGGCCAGGGCCATGTCGGAGGGGTTCGGCACCTGCACGGCGGCCAACTCCGCGGCGGAGTAGGCGACGAGGGGGACACCGAGCCGTTCGGCGGCCAGGACGAGACCGGGTTCACCGGCCTTGGCCTCGACGGTGACGAGCGCGGAAACGGCCCCGAGGGGGAGCCCGGCATCTCGCAGCACCCCTCCCACCAGCCCGAGTACCTCCACCACCGACACCCCGGCAGAGGCGCCCACACCGACAACGAGTGCCCCGAACACACGGTCAGCCACAGCCGCGCCCGTTTTTCAGGGGCGCGGGGCGGTGACATACGCGGCTCCGCCGCGTGGGCGCGACCAGCCCCCACAGACCCGCAGTCAAAACCCGACCCCCTCGCTCCCCACCACCTCGGGGCGCCGCAGCCGACACCGCCCACTCATCCGGTAGCACATACGCATGGCGGTCTTCGTGGCACTCGGCGCGTTCCTGATGACGCTGCTCGGCGGCTGGACGGCACAACGCGTGACGGACCGCCGTCACCTCGTGCTGGGCCTGGCCGGCGGTCTGATGCTGGGCGTGGTCGGCCTCGATCTGCTTCCCGAGGCGCTGGAGGCGGCCGGCGACGAGGTCTTCGGCGTCCCCGCCGCGCTGCTGCTGTTCGTCGCCGGGTTCCTCCTGGCCCACCTGGTGGAACGCCTGCTGGCCGCCCGCCAGGCGGCCCACGGCGCGGAGGAGCACAACGGCCGTGCACCCCAGGTGGGTCTGACGGCCGCGGCCGCGATGGTCGGACACAGCGCCATGGACGGCGTCGCGATCGGTGCGGCCTTCCAGATCGACGAGGGCATGGGTGTCGCGGTCGCGCTCGCGGTGATCGCCCACGACTTCGCGGACGGCTTCAACACGTACACACTCACCAGCGTCTACGGCAACGCCCGCCGCCGTGCGCTCGCGATGCTGTTCGCGGACGCGGCGGCCCCGGTGGTGGGGGCCGCCTCCACGCTGCTGTTCACGATCCCGGAGGGCCCGCTCGGCTGCTACCTCGGCTTCTTCGGCGGCGCCCTGCTCTATCTCGCCGCCGCCGAGATCCTCCCCGAGGCCCACCACGAACACCCGGCCCACTCCACCCTGCTGTGCACGGTCGCCGGAGCGGCCTTCATCTGGCTGGTGGTGGGCGTGGCGGAGTGAGCGGCACACCCCACCGGTCGACGTACCGCTCATGACGCCCGGCATCTCTCCACGAACCGCCGTGCGACACCGGGCTCCGCCGCCCAGTGGGTGTGCAGATAGCTCGCGTGCACCCCGCCCTGCACGAACCCCTCGACCCGGGGCCGAGGGGACCGTATCCCCCAGGCGGGAGCGGCCCCGGCCCCCGGCTCGACGACCGTCCGGTGGAATTCGTGGGCCCGCATCCGGGTCCCGGCCGGCGCGAGCACACTGTCGCCCACGGCCACGGCGTCGCGGTAACCGAGGGTCAGCCGCTCGTCCATGCGCGCCGTCGCGTCGAGCACACCGCACATGGGCCGCCCGTCCAGCTCCCGGCACAGATAGAGCAGCCCGGCGCACTCGGCGGCCACCGGAGCCCCGCCGAACGCCAGCTCGGCCACGGCCTTCCGCAGCGGCTCGTTGGCGGACAGCTCGGCGGCGTACATCTCGGGGAACCCGCCGCCGATCACCAACCCGCGCGTCCCGTCGGGCAGTTGCTCGTCCCGCAGCGGATCGAAGACGACCACCTCGGCACCCGCCGCGGTCAGCAGCTCGGCGTGCTCGGCGTAGGAGAAGGTGAACGCGGGCCCGCCGGCCACGGCGACCACCTCCCGCCTCCCCGTGGCCGCGACGGGCGGCTCCCAGGCCGTCCCCGACAGCGCCCCGGCACCGCGGGCGAGTGCGACCAGCGCCTCCAGATCGCACCCGGCCCGCACCTGCGCGGCCATCGCCGCCACGGCCTCCAGCGCGGCGGCCTGCCGCTCGGCGACCGGGACCAGTCCCAGATGCCGGGACGGAGTGTCCACCTGAGGAGCCCGCCGCAGCACTCCCAGCACGGGCACACCGGTCGACTCCAGGGCGTCCCGCAGCAGTTCCTCATGCCGGTCCGAGGCGACCTTGTTGAGGATCACACCCCCGATCCGCACCTCGGGATCCCAGGAGGCGAACCCGTGCACCAGCGCCGCCACCGACCGCGACTGCGACGACGCGTCCACCACCAGCACCACCGGCGCCCGCAGCAGCTTCGCCACATGCGCGGTGGACGCCAGCTCCCCCTGCCCCGAGGCCCCGTCGAACATCCCCATCACACCCTCGACGACGGCGATGTCGCACCCGCGCGCCCCGTGCGCGAAGAGCGGCGCGACCAACTCCGGCCCGCACAGGTACGCGTCGAGGTTCCGCCCCACCCGCCCGCTCGCGAGCGCGTGGTAGCCGGGGTCGATGTAGTCCGGCCCCACCTTGTGCGGGGACACGGCGAGCCCCCGCTCGGTGAGCGCGGCCATCAACCCCGTGGCCACGGTGGTCTTGCCGCTGCGCGACGAGGGCGCGGCGATCACCAGCCGGGGCACGGAGGCCACTGAGGCGTAAGACGTCACGATGTCACCACTCGATGCCCCGCTGGCCCTTCTGGCCCGCGTCCATGGGGTGCTTGACCTTCGACATGTCGGTCACGAGGTCCGCGAAGTCGACCAGCTTCTCGGGCGCGTTCCGCCCGGTGATCACCACGTGCTGGGTCCCGGGCCGGTTCCGCAGCACGTCGATCACCTCGTCGGTGTCGATCCACCCCCAGTGCAGCGGGTACGCGAACTCGTCCAGCACGTACAGCTTGTACGTCTCGGCCGCCAGGTCCCGCTTGACCTGCTCCCAGCCCTCCCGGGCCTTGTCCTCGTTGTCCATCTGACCGTCGCGCTGCACCCACGACCAGCCCTCGCCCATCTTGTGCCAGTCGACGGACCCGCCCTCACCGGACGCCCCCAGCACCCGCAGCGCGTTCTCCTCGCCGACCTTCCACTTCGCCGACTTGACGAACTGGAACACCCCGATCGGCCACCCCTGGTTCCAGGCGCGCAGCGCGAGCCCGAACGCGGCGGTGGACTTCCCCTTGCCGATACCCGTGTGCACGAAGACCAGCGGACGGTTCCTGCGCTGACGAGTCGTCAGCCCGTCGTCCGGTACGACACTCGGCTGTCCCTGAGGCATCTACGCCGCCCTCCCTGAAGTCCTCTGCGTTCCTTGCACATCCCGGACCAGCCCGGCGATGGAGTCCGCCCGCAGCTCGTCCAACGTCACCGCCGTACCGCCCAGTTCACCCGCCAGCTGCCCTGCGAGCCCCAGCCGGACATGACCCGTCTCGCAGTCGACCACCACGGACGCGTGGCCCTCGGCCGCGAACAACCGGGCCGCCCGCCCGGCGAGCGCGACGGGCTCCGGCCCGCCGGTCGCCCGGCCGTCGGTCACCACCACGACCAGCGGACGGCGCGCGGGGTCCCGCAGCCGCTCCACCCGCAGCACGTCGTGCGCCTTCAGCAACCCGGCCGCGAGCGGCGTGCGTCCGCCCGTCGGCAACGACTCCAGTCGGGCCGCCGCCGCGTCCACCGACGAGGTCGGCGGCAACGCCACCTCGGCGGCCGATCCCCGGAACGTCACCAGACCCACCTTGTCCCGCCGCTGATAGGCGTCGAGCAGCAGCGACAGCACCGCACCCTTCACGGCACCCATCCGCTGCCGCGCCGCCATCGACCCGGAGGCGTCGACCACGAACAGCACGAGGTTGCCCTCCCGCC
>NZ_JARGEE010000618.1:0-4020 GCF_033794485.1 Streptomyces sp. MB09-02B | reverse complement strand
CACCGACGCCAACGCCAGCCCCACATCGTCCGCGGCTACTTCGGCGGCCCGCACGTCCGCTACATCCTCGAATAGAACCCTTTGAGTTTCGGATCAATAGAAGCTAGGGTCGTCGGGAGCATCATGTACACCGTACTGACCCCACGACCAGGCGGCACCGTAGGCAGCGGAAGCAGCAGCGGCCACGGCCCGATCGGCGTAGAACTGCAACTGCGCGAGCTTGGCGAAAGCATCAGACTGCCAGCCTTCTTCCAGCTCAGGCTCTTCTGTGAAGCCGTAGCAATGGTCGTAAGCGGTCCTGGCCAGAGCTTTTACCGCTTCATAGAACTCCACGTACGCTTGTCTGCGGTGCTCGAAGGTGCGGGCCTCGTCCTCGCGAGCCCAGCCTTCGCGCTCGCGCTCCCCGGTGACTGTTTCACGACGGTCTGACCAGCGCTGCATAATCAAGCGCCAACGGTCCCTGCGACCAGCGTCGCTACGACGTCGGCACCAGCTACTACTAGCGGTACCCATAGGGGAGTTGCAGTCACTCCCCAATGGTCGCAGTCGTGACCTGGCCAAGTGCGATATTCCCCGACGGTGACAGACCGCTCCACGCCTCGACCCACCACTAACCTCAGCTCCCATCCCGTCTGCTCGGCTCTGCCTGGGGCGACGGCAGACGGGATGGGAGCTCCCCCCGCACGCCACAACTCGGCCGGCACTCGCGTACGGCGCCCCGTACATCTCGGAGCCTGAGCGCCGCCGCCGGAGGCACTGCTCTGAGCGTTTGCCGCGCTATGCGGTGCTCGACAGCGTCCATGATCGCCGAAAGGCCTTGAAAACCGTCGTGGCGCGAGTCACCGTGGGTTCAAATCCCACACCCACCGCGTAGGCGCACGGCCCCTGACCAGGTGAATCGGTCGGCGGCCGTTGTGCTGCACGCCGCCTGGTGGAGCGGACTCCTGGTGTACCCGGGCCACGAAACCCTTGTCGTCGAGCCGGGTGTTCACTACGTATATGACAGGTAGCTCAGAGCTGCATCGACTGCGAAGTGCAATCGCCGTCCTCAGCGATGCCATCCCCAAGGATCTTCGACGGTCTCCCCTCGGCTGGGCCGGCGTACGGGCGTGGGAAGCCGCTTGTGGCGTCGAACTGCCGGAGCCCTACCGGACGTTTGTCGCGGAGGTGTCCAATGGTTCGCTGGCGGGAGCATCCATGGCACACCGGCTCCTGCCGCTGGGAGGACTGCCTGAGAACTGGCAGGGATGGAAGGCCGATTGCTGGCTCAGCCCCGAACCGTTCGACGGAACGGCGGTACGCAAGTTCACTGAGCCGTTCCCGCTGGAGGAGGAGTGGCAGTGGGAGTACGACTACTACGACCACGATGAGCACTCACCTCTGCTCCACGGCGCCTATCAGAACGGCTCGGTCCTCCTGGGCGGCGACCGTGACTGCGAGTTCTGGGCGCTTGTGGTCACCGGGCCTCAGCGCGGTCGGGTCTGGTGGCTGGGAGACGGATGCGCCGCCCCCTACGCGGACGCGGGGGAGGCAGGCGAGCCAGAGGCCGACTTCGTGGCCTGGTTCCAGGATTGGCAAGCCGATCGGGGATGGTGGTCTGAGCACGTCGACGGGTAGGTCTCAGCCGACGACTGGCCGAGCGGCCTGCCCTTGCACGAGCGCCCTCTGATCCGTAGCTCTGTTGAGATCGGTTGTCATTGGAGGTCATACAAGCTGCGGGAAAGGTTGCTGTACTCGGTGCCGTACCGCAAGATCGGGCGATGTCCCGATCAGTAGGCGCACGCACCGCCGACCCGTGCCCCCGGTGCCTGGTCGAGCAGGTTCGCCTGGGCAGCCTCGTCGCTGGCGCCGGGCGCGATGTCGTCGGCTACGTCTGCGCGCGATGTGGGCACTCGTGGTCCCGTCCGGTCGAGGACGACCTGGAGGTGTACGACATTGTCAGAGCGGACCTCGACGACAGGACGCTCTACGGCACTGTCTGGCAGGTGGACGACGATCGAGTCAAGGTGCGCGATACGAGCAGTGGGCGGCTGCAGTGGGTCGAGCGCTGGCGGGTCATCCTCTACTGAGGCCCGTCCAGCCCGGGCCCCAAGCCGTCGGCGTACGAAGGTCACCAGGGGCGTCGGCAGTGCGGCCGTCGCCTTGGGCGTGGTGTTCAAGCTAGAGCTGGCGGATCCGCTAACCAGTTCAAACGGCCAGGATCAGCTCGGCACTCAGGCGACAACGTCTCGTACTCTGCGGCGATTGCTTCGGCCGCCTGAGGATCGTCACTGCTGGTTTCCGGATGCGTGCCTTCATGAAGCCGTGCTCGCCCTGCCCATTCGTTCTCCCTGCCCATTCGTGGTGTGTCGTGAGGCTACGAGATGCGGGGTCGGGGTGTGGCGCGGACGCTGGAGGGAGGGGGTTTGCGGCGGAAGGAGTTGCCATGTCTGTGATGGACAAGCTCAAGCAGATGCTGAAGGGCCATGAGGACCAGGCCGGGCAGGGTATCGACAAGGCCGGTGACTTCGTGGACGGGCGGACGCAGGGGAAGTACAGCGGTCAGGTCGACGCAGCGCAGGAGAGGCTCAGGCAGCAGTCGGGGTCGGATCGGACGCGGGGTGGGCAGCCCGACGCCGGTCGTCCCGACGCCGGGCGGGACGGTATGCGGGGTGACGATATGGGGCGTGACGACATGGGGCGAGACGGCATGGGGCCTGAGGATCCGCCTCGGTGAGGGTGAGGGTGAGGGGCCGGGAGAGGCGAATCAGTTCGTGTCGGGCTCGGGTTCGGGCTCTTCCGGTGGGGCCGATTCGCGTGCCGCGATGATCTCTGTTTCGTACTGGTCGATGACCTGTTCCGCGGTGCGGCCCGTGTACTTCGCCACCTCGTCGATGGCGACGACCGCCCAGTTCGCCAAGGAGAGTGCGAAGGCCAGGAGTTGGTCGTCGCCGTAGGCTCGTTTGACCGTCAGGAGATACATCAGGTTCAGGTAGGGCACGAGATCGGGTTCCGAGACCTGGCCCGTGCTTGTGCGCATCAGTTCGATCGTGGTCTCCGTCGCCTCCGCTCGCAGGGGGAGCAGTCGGTCCCGTTCCCGATGGACCTCGGCAAGCATGTCCTGGCGGTGTTCCCTGTCGAAGTCCAAATCGTGCCTCCGGAGCGGCTGTTCCTCATACGGGCCGGGCCACGCCGTACCACGCCGGACCACGGCACCTTCAGCACCTCAGTTCTTCCAACCACACGCGCCCCGAAACGCGCGCACCGGTCCCCCGCGCCGCCCCCGTCACCGACCACCCCTCGACATCCGCGCCGCCGAGGCGATCGTCGACCTCGCCTCGCGTTCCGTGAGGCCGGTGCGTACGGCTGCCTCGATCAGGGCGCCTGCGAGTTCGGGGCCGAGGCCGTTCTCGTAGGCGCGGCAAGCCGCCCAGAAGAGGCGGGTGTTGCGTTGTCCCTCCTGGGCGGTCAGGACGAAGTGGACCAGGCCGTGGCCGTTGCCCTGGCCGCCCGCCGCCCGGGAGGGGCCCGTGCGCGGTGGTGGCAGCAGGAGGCGGAGCAGGGCCGGTGGGCAGAGGGCCGGGTGGAGGTGGGACGTGCCGGGAGCCGTGGTGTAGGCGCCGTGCTCGGTGCGGGAGCCGGGGCCGACGAGGTAGCCGCCGGCGCCGCGGATGTCGATGCCGGGGGCGAGGCGGCTCGCGGAGTTGGGGACGGCGACGTGGGGCGGGCCGGTGAGCCAGATGTGGCGGCCGCCGCTGGGAGTCAGCACGACTACCGTCTCGGGGATCGTGAAGAGGTGGCGCAGGGCCAGTTCACGCAGGGCCGCCGAGGAGTCGGTACCGGACTTCGTGTCGAGGTCGACGCCGATCAGGTGGTGGGGGCGGACACCGCAGGCGATGCCGTAGCCGGTGGCCCACGGGGCTGCGGCGAAGAGCTCGCGGATGCGTCGGGGGTCGGTGGAGGCGTCGTACACGCCGTGGCCGAAGCGCCCGCATTCCCCATGGCAGGGGGACTGGGTCGGGGTGGCGGCCGGTGTGGAGG
>NZ_JARGEE010000617.1:0-4029 GCF_033794485.1 Streptomyces sp. MB09-02B | reverse complement strand
TACCCGTCCCGTCCTCCAGGAGCTGTGCCCCTTCGACCCCCTTGGGCGCCCAGGAGCTCGCGGGGTGGGTCGGCGGGTGCGGGTTCGTCGTGGTTGCTCGCGCAGTTCCCCGCGCCCCTTCAGAGCGCGCAGGTCCCCGGGGTTTTCAGGGGACCGAGTTCCCGCAGAGATCCCCGCGCCTCTCGAGGACTCACGGATTCTCGCGCCTCTCCCAGACACACGGATCGCCCCGCGCTCGCAGACACACGGATCGGCGCGCCTCTCGCAGACGCACGGATTCCCGCGCCCCTCACAGACACACGGATCGCCCCGCCCTCACAGACACACGGATCGGCGCGCCTCTCGCAGACGCACGGATTCCCGCGCCCTCACAGACGCGCGGATCGCCCTGCCCTCGCAGACGCGTCGATCCCCGGGCCCCTCGATCACTTTGTTGTTGTGGGGCCTTCTCGGCAGATCAGTAGGAGGGCTCGGTCGTCGTTGACGTCTTTTGCCACCGCTTCGATCAGGTGCCAGGCGGCGCCGTGGAAGCCGCCGGCGACGTAGCGGTCGGCCTCGCCGGTGAGGCGGTCGATGCCCTCGACGATGTCGCGCTCCGAGGTCTCGACGAGGCCGTCGGTGAAAAGCATCAGGACGTCGCCGGGGCGCAGGGAGCCCTTGACGGGGTCGAACTGGGCGCCGTCGTAGACGCCCAGGAGGGGGCCCTCGGCGGCCTTCTCCTCCCAGCGGCCGGTGCCGGCGCTGAGCTGGAGGCCCGGCGGGTGGCCTGCGGAGAAGAGTTCGTAGTCGCCGGAGTCGAGGTCGAGGACGAGGTGGATGGAGGTCGCGAAGCCCTCGTCCCAGTCCTGGCGCAGGAGGTAGCCGTTGGCCGCCGGGAGGAACGCGTGCGGTGGGAGCGATCCCAGCAGGCCGCCGAAGGCGCCGGAGAGGAGCAGGGCCCGGGAGCCCGCGTCCATGCCCTTGCCGGAGACGTCGGTGAGGACGACTTCGAGGGTGCGGCCGCCGTTCGTCCGGGCGGCCACGACGAAGTCGCCGGAGAAGGACTGGCCGCCCGCCGGGCGCAGTGCCATCTCGCGGTGCCAACCACTCGGCAGCTGCGGCAGCTTGCTCTGCACCCGGATGCGTTCGCGCAGGTCGAAGAGCATGGTGCCGCCGCGCCGCCAGGGGACGCCGACGCGGCTGCGGAACTGGGCGATGAGGAGACCGAAGAAACCGCAGGCGGCGACCACGAGCACTATGCCGGGCGTCACCCGGGCCGGACCGTCGGTGTAGGGGCCGAGCTGGACGGACTCCACGATGAGGGCGGTCGCGGCGGCGGCGTAGAGGCCGAGGAGGCTGGCGGGCCGGAGCAGCAGGCCGCCGGCGACGATGGGGAGGACGAGGACGGCCGGTGAGAACCACACCTCGTTGATCATCGTGAAACAGGCGATCAGCGGGATCATCAGCAGCAGACCGGCGAGGGCGATCCAGTCGGAGCCGTCCCCGCGGAAGTAGTCGACGGCGGATTTGCGCACGCCGGTGCGGGCCCGGTGAACCAGCTTCTTCATCCGGGCCGTGAGCGTGTCGGCCGCCGCGCGCCGCTCTCGTCCTGCTGCCATTGTTCGGGACCTTATCCATCGGACCAGCCCCTGTGCACAGGAGGTCCTACTTGTCCCCCTTCCGAGGGCCGGTTCACGACGAATCTCACACAGATCTCACACCGGAACGTGTACTTCGGCCCCCGTGCGCCCTCCGTGCGGCACCTCGGCAGGATCCCACGTCGAACGGCGACGCGCGGGGCAAATTCGTTCGCCCGTACCGGATCGCCCTGCTAGGCATGGCGTATGACGACTGAGTTGCGGGCGCTGCGCAAGGAAGACTGGAACGGCTGGTACGACAACCTCCTCCTCGCCTTCGGCGGCGCCACCGAGCCCGCCGAGGAGCGGGAGTTGTGGAAGGCACTCACCCCGTACGACCGCTCGATCGGTGTGTGGGACGGCGACCAATGCGTGGGCACGGCCGGGGCGTTCGACTTCCGGCTCACCGTGCCCGGGGGCGCCGTCGTCCCGGCGGCGGGCGTGACGATGGTCGGCGTCGCCGCAACGCACCGGCGGCGCGGGGTGCTGACGTCCATGATGCGGCGGCAGTTGGACGACATCCGCTCCTGGGGCGAGCCGCTGGCCGTGCTGACCGCGTCGGAGCCGGTGATCTACGGCCGTTTCGGGTACGGCCAGGCGACCCACCGGGTCACCGCCGAGATCGACACCGCCCGGGTACGGCTGTCCGTGCCGCCCGGCACCGATGACGTACGGCTGCGGTACGCGGATCCCGCCGAGGTGCTCGACGTGTGCGAGGCGGTGTACGCCCGCCTGGTGCCGGAGCGGCCGGGGATGCTGGAGCGGCGGCCCGGCTGGGAGCGGGTGGACCTGCTCGACACGGAACGCCACCGGGACGGCGCCTCGCCGCTGCAGTGCGTGGTGGCCGAGCGGTCCGGCGACGGGGACGTTTCCGAGGTGGTGGGGTACGCCCGCTTCCGGGTCAAGGCCGAGTGGGGGCACGCCGGGCCTGAGGGGGTCGTCCAGTTGAGTTCGCTGGAGGCCGTGGACCCCGCCGCGCGGGCCGCGTTGTGGCGGTTCCTCTTCGACATCGACCTGACGCAGAGCGTGGTCGCCTCCCGGCTTCCGGTGGACGAGCCGGTGCTGCACCTGGTGTCGGACGTCCGACGGTGCGGACTGCGGGTCAAGGACGATCTGCACGTGCGGCTCGTGGAGGTCGGGGCCGCGCTGCGGGCGCGGACCTACCAGGCGCCGCTGGACGTCGTGTTCGAGGTCGAGGACACCTTCTGCCCCTGGAACGAGGGGCGTTGGCGGCTCACCGGCGACCCCAAGGGCGCGACCTGCGAGCGGACCGCCGACGCCGCCGATCTCTCCCTCTCCGTACGGGAGTTGGGGGCCGCCTATCTGGGCGGCGTGAGCCTGGCCTCCCTGGCGGCGGCCGGGCGGGTGCGGGAGCTGCGGGAGGGGGCGCTGGCGGAGGCGTCCACCGGCTTCCTGTCGTCGGGGCTCGCGCCCTGGCTGCCGCACGGGTTCTAGGACAGCCGCCCAGGGCTGCCGCACGGGTTCCAGGACAGCCGCCCCTGGTCGCCGCGCCCGTTCCAGGGCAGCTGTCCTGACTGCCGGGCGGGTTTCAGGGCGCCGGGGTGACAGCGCGTGCGTTCAGCGGTGTTGGCAGGACGGGCACCAGAAGAGGTTGCGGGCGGCGAGATCGGCGGTGCGGATCTCGCCGCCACAGATGTGACAGGGCAGGGTGGCCCTGCGGTACACGTACACCTCGCCGCCGTGGTCGTCGACCCGGGGCGGGCGGCCCATCGCCTCCGGGAGGTGTTCGGGGCGGACCGTGTCGATGCGGTTGTGGCGGACGCCCTCGCGCATCAGGGCGACGAGGTCGGCCCAGATCGCGTCCCACTCCGCCGGGGTGATGTCCCGGCCCGCGCGGTACGGGTCGATGCCGTGCCGGAAGAGGACCTCCGCGCGGTAGACGTTGCCGACGCCCGCGATCACCTTCTGGTCCAGGAGGAGCGCGGCGATCGTCGTCCGGCTGCGGGAGATCCTGGCGTACGCGCGTGCCGGGTCGGCGTCGGGGCGGAGGGGGTCGGGGCCGAGGCGGGCGTGTACGGCCTGCTTCTCGGCGTCCGTGATCAGGGTGCAGGTCGTCGGGCCCCGGAGGTCCATGTACGCCGTGTCGTTGCGCAGCCGCAGGCGGACGGTGTCCGTGGGCGGGGGCGCCGGGGCGGGGCCGAAGGTGACCTTGCCGAAGAGGCCGAGGTGGATGTGCACGCGTTCCTCGGCGGCGGCGTCGCCGAAGTGCAGGAAGAGGTGTTTGCCGTGGGCCTCGGCGGCGTGGAGGGGGGTGCCGGTGAGGAGGGCGGCGGCGTCGGCGAACTTGCCCTGGGGGCTGGTGACGTGGGTGGGCCGGTCACCGCCGCCGAAGTGGGTCAGGCAGTCTTCGGCGAGGCGGTGGATGGTGTGCCCCTCCGGCACGGGGTCCCTC
>NZ_JARGEE010000616.1:0-4033 GCF_033794485.1 Streptomyces sp. MB09-02B | reverse complement strand
GGGCGGAGGGGCTGGCCGGGCGGGTCGAGCGAGCGGGGTCGGAGTTGGCCGGGTTGATGACTGGGGTGTCCCGGCGGGTGGCGCCGCCGGTCGAGCCCGAGCCTGCGACCGAGGGGTTCGTTGTCGTTCCCTTCGAGGAGCAGTTGGCGGCGCTCAAGGGCTGAGATTCGCCTTTGGGGTGCGGTGGGATTCAGGCCGCGGGTTGTTTGTGGTTGCTCGCGCAGTTCCCCGCGCCCCTGGAAAACGCCGGGGTGGCCCTCTTGTATGAACGCAGTCGGCGGCGCAGCCAGCCCTTCGCCCTCGTCGCCCCTCGTTCCCAAGTGCGCTGGAGCCTCGTCTCGCGCAGCTCTGCGAACAAGTGCTCGTACTTGGCGACGATGGGGGCCGGGTCGTAGCGATGGGCGCTCGCCAGGGCGGCCCGGCCCATGGCGCGGCGTAGGGACGGGTCCCCGGTGAGGTCCAGGAGGGCGTCGGCCAGGGCGTGCGGATCGTCGACCGGGACGAGGCGGCCGTCGACGCCGTCGGTGATGATCTCGGCGGGGCCCAGCGGGCAGTTGGTGCTGACGACGGGGACCCCGCAGCGCATGGCCTCGACGAGGGTCATGCCGAAGGACTCGGCGTCGGAGGCGCTGACCACGACGGAGGCCCGCGCGAACTCCTCCTCGATGGGGGTGTGCGGGCCCATCAGATGGGCCCGGTCGGTGAGGCAGAGATCCTGGATGAGGGTCTCCAGGCGCCCCTGCTGCTTGCCACCGCCGTAGATGCGCAGCTGCCAGTCCGGTTCCTTCGAGGCGACCTTCGCGAACGCCTCCAGGAGCAGGTCGAAGCGTTTGCCGCGGGCGAGGCGGCCGGCGGCCGCGATGACGGGGGCCGTGCCGTCCGACGGGGCGACCCCGGCCTCCGGGACGATGTTGGGCACCGACATCACCCGTACGCCCGGCAGTTTCATCCGTGCGCGGTACACCGCCGCGTCCGCCGCCGTGGTCGTGACGACCGCGTCCAGGGTGCGGTAGTGGCGGGCGAGGACCTTGCGGAGCTGCTTGGTGTGGGCGTCGTGGCGCAGGTGCTCCTGGGCGATGCGCAGGGCGCGGCGAGGCCCGAAACGCGAGATGTAGACGTTGATGCCGGGGCGCGTGCCGATGACGACGTCCGCGTCGCAGCGGGCCAGATAGTCGCGGACCCGGAGATCGGTGAGACGGCTGTACTGGCGGTGCCGCTTGTCCTCGGCCGGGAAATCCGTCGCGGGCTGGGCCTGGGCGGGATCGCGCAGGTCGGGGCTGGACGGGCGGATGTCCACCAGGGGGACGAGCGTGACCCTCGGATCGACCGTGAAGCGGGGCTCTTCCAGGTGGCGGGCCATCGAGGCGATCTCCACGTCGTGGTGGTCCGCGAGCGCCGACGCCAGGTTCAGCGTCGTGCGGACGGTGCCGCCGATGGCGTACGCGTTGTGCAGCAGGAACACGATCTTCATGCGGCGGCTCAAGGGCCCTACCTTCCCGACGGCGTGAGCGGTGCGGTGATGCAGTTGTGCGGAGGTGGTGTTGTTGTCCGAGGTTGTGGATAGTGGTGCTGGTTTGGCTGGTTCAGACCCTTTGTACTCCATCTGCTCGCTCTGCCCGGGTTCCCGTGCGGCGGGGTGTCACACGGACACGCTGCTCCGGAGGAGTAAGTCCGGCGCGCGGTCGGGGTGAGAGGCCGGTAAGAAGGGCGGTCCGGCGCTTCCGACGAGGTGGTGGGCGCCCGTGACCTTGGCAGACTGGTGGGGTGCCCCAGAACGTGCTGCTCGCCGAGGACGACCGCGCCATCCGCCATGCCCTGGAACGCGCGCTGACCCTGGAGGGGTACGAGGTCACGGCGGTCGCCGACGGCGTCGAGGCGCTCGCCCAGGCGCACCGCAACCGGCCCGACGTGCTCGTGCTCGATGTGATGATGCCCGGCATAGACGGCCTCCAGGTCTGCCGGGTGCTGCGCGCGGAGGGTGACAGGACGCCGATCCTGATGCTCACCGCGCTCGTGGAGACCGCCGACCGGATCGCCGGTCTCGACGCCGGCGCCGACGACTACGTCGTCAAACCGTTCGACGTGGAAGAGGTGTTCGCCCGGCTGCGGGCGCTGCTGCGGCGGACGGGCGGTGCGGACGGCTTCGCGGCCCCGGCCCCTGCGGTGGCGGCGGCACCCGGGGCGGCGGTCCCGTCCTCGGCCGCGGGCGCGGCCCCGGACACCGGCGGGCTCCTCACGGCCGCCGGGCTGCGCATGGACGTACAGGCGCGGCGGGCGTGGCGCGGCGCGCGGGAACTGGAGCTGACCCGGACCGAGTTCGACCTGCTCGAACTGCTCGTCCGCAACGCAGGCATCGTCCTCGACCACGCGACGATCTACGACCGGATCTGGGGCTACGACTTCGGGCCCGGCTCCAAGAACCTCGCCGTCTACGTCGGTTATCTGCGCCGCAAGCTCGACGAGCCCGGGGCGCCGGCGCTGATCCACACCGTGCGGGGTGTGGGGTACGCGCTGCGGGAAGACTGAGGGCGGCGCGCGATGCCGCCGCCCCGTGGCGTCCGGGTGCTGCCCCGGCTGCTCTCCCGGCTGAAGCCGGTGCCCTCGCTGCGGGCCACGTTCACCGTGTCGTTCGTGGCGGTGGCGTGTGTCGTCACCGTCCTCGTCGGGATCCTCAGCTACAGCGCGGCGGCGCGGCTCGTACGGGTGGACGAGCAGACCGTGTTCGCCGAAGTCGTGCGTGATCTACGGGAGTTGGTGGAGCAGGATCGCCTGACGCCGGAGGACTTCGCACCGAGCGGCAACGGTGGCCCGCGCGACGACCTGATCCGCTCCGGCCGTACGGACGTCCAGGTGCTCGGCCCGCACGGGGAGATCCTCGACAAGGGCGCCCCCGGCCTGCCCGTCCGTGACGCCGACCGCCGGACGGCCGACGCGGCCCTGGCCGGGGTGACGGTCGAGCACGGCGAGGTGGAGGTCGGCAACGACCGCTACCGGGTGGTGACCGTCGCGCTCGGCGGCGGCCGGGGGGCGGTGCAGGTCGCGCAGGAGTTCAGCGACACGGAGGACCTGCTGCGGGAGCTGCAGCAGCGGACCCTGCTGTTCGTCTCCGGTGTCGTCATCTCCGCCGGGTTGTTCGGGTGGTGGCTGGCGCGGCGGCAGACCCGGCGCCTGGTGCAGCTGGCGGGGGCGGCGGAGGACGTGGCCCGGACCGGGCACCTCGGTATCCAGGTGCCGGTCGCGGGCCGGGACGAGGTGGGGCGGCTGGGCCGCTCCTTCGACCGGATGCTGGTCCGGCTGGCCCAGTCGGAGGAGGACCAGCGGCGGCTGGTGCAGGACGCGGGCCACGAGCTGCGCACCCCGCTCACCTCCCTCCGGACGAACATCTCCCTGCTCCGGCGTATCGACGAGCTGCCGCCCCGGATGCGGGAGGAGCTCGTCGACGACCTCTCCCAGGAGGCCCTCGAACTGACGGATCTGGTCAACGAGTTGGTCGACCTCGCGGCCGGGCAGTCGAGCACCGAGCCGGTGCAGCGGGTGCAGCTGGCCGACCTCGCGGAGGATGTCGCCGGGACCGCGCGGCGGCGCACCGGGCGCGAGGTCGTCGTGCGCGTGGCCGGGGACACGACCGTCGAGGGGCGGGCCGGCGCGCTGCAGCGGGCCATCTCCAACCTGGTGGAGAACGCGGCCAAGTTCGACCGCGGCGGCTCGGGGGCGATCGAGGTCGTGGTCGCCCGGGGGTCGGCGGGGGCCCTCGGTGAGCTGGGCGGACTGGGCGAGCTGGGGGACCACGGCGACCTCGGCGCACTCGCCGGTCCGGGCGAACCCGGCGACGACTCCGACGTCGTCCGCGTCGAGGTCCTCGACCGGGGCCCCGGAGTCCCCGACTGCGACCTGGAACGGATCTTCGACCGCTTCTACCGGGCTCCCGACGCCCGCAGCCTGCCCGGTTCGGGCCTGGGCCTGTCGATCGTCCGAGCCGTGGCGTCCGCCCACGACGGTGCCCCGTTCGCGTTCCGACGGGAGGGCGGGGGGC
>NZ_JARGEE010000615.1:0-4042 GCF_033794485.1 Streptomyces sp. MB09-02B | reverse complement strand
GGAGTTGCGGGAGGGGTAGGGGTGGGGGGGCCTGCAGCGCCGTGGTCGGGTGCGGGTGAGTGGGGCTTCTCGCGCAGTTCCCCGCGCCCCTAAAAGCATCAGGCCCCTGCGGGCCTGAAAGACCACGGCCCTGCGGGCCTGAAAGACCACGGCCCCGCGGGCCTGAAGGGCCTCGGCCCCGCGGGCTTGAGAGGCAACGGGGCTGCGGGATGAAAAGCACGGGGCGCAGCCCCTGCTTTTCAGGGGCGCGGGGAACTGCGCGACCAGCCCCCACGCACCCGCACCCGACAGCGGCGCTCGAACGACCCCGGCGTCAGCCGCTACGCACCGGGCGGCGGCGGTGGCACGTGCCGCGGTCTGCCCGACCCACGCGTCAGCGTGTACCCGCCGATCCCCGCCAGCGCGGCCAGCGCCGCCCCCAATGCCGTCCACACCCAGCGATCGCTCCACCAGTCGGAGGCCCACCCGTCGTCGGGTTCGAGGGAGGAGAGGACCGCCCCGGCCGAGGAGTCCTCATCCTCCTGCCCGGACGCGACGGCGATCCCCGGCACCAACGGCTCCGCCAGCGACCCGTCGACCGCCGCCGACCCGCCGACGTCCTTGGAGTCGACCTCGACCTCCACGCCGACCGGCAGCCCCAGATCGGCCGTGGCCAGCCGGGTCGTGGTCAACCGGAGGTAGTACGTGCCCGGCAGCGGGTCGTCGGCCCACTCCTCCGACCACGCGCGAACCGTCCGCAGGGTGCAGGACAGCTCGACGGAGCCCGCCCCCGCCCCGGCGGTCCGGGTCTGCGCGCCGTACTGGCAGGCCTGACGGCGCCGCAGCCCGTCGTACACGTCGATCTGCCAGGTCGAGGAGGACTCGGCCCCCTCGGGCAGCTTGACGCTCGCCCGCACGGTGGGCCGTTGCCCCGCGTCGGCCGGGAACGACCAGTACAGGTAGTCACCGGTCGAGGCGCTCGCCGTCGCGGTCTGCCCCTGCTCGAACTCCGTGGCCGTACGGAAGGACGTGCCCGCCTCGGTGGGCGCGTCACCGCCGTCCGAGGGGCTCGCGGAGGGCGTGGAGTCGGCGACCGCAGGGGAGACGGCCAGACCCAGCGCCAGCAGCGCCGCGCTCAACACACGTGTGATCCGCATCAGTTGGTCCTCCAGACCGCGACCCGCCAGCGTGACAGCCAGCCCCACAGCACACCCGCGAGGAACCCGACGAGCACCAGCACACCGAGCAGCCACCAGCCGCGGCCGAGGCCGAAGGAGGCCACGTCGGAGGCCTGGTCGGGCCCGTCCACGACGTCGACGGTGATCTCCAGCGGCAGTCCGGGCGTCGTCTTCACACCGCTCGCGGGCGAGTAGGAGTGGGTCACCTGGAGGCAGACCGTCTCGGCGACGTCCTCATCCTCCTCGTCCTCGGCCTCCGGCTTCGGATGGCGCAGACCGGTGGAGATGACATCGGTACGGCCCGTGCCGGCCGCCTCGCCGCGTACGATCTCGCGGTTCTTCGTGGTCACGGCGCGCAGCAGCACCCCGTAGTCCGGGTTGACGTCACGGTCCGCCGCGACGCTCACCGAGGCCCGCAACTCCTGGCCCGGCTTCACGTCCACGCGGTACCAGCGCTGCTGCCCGAACTCCTCGCGGTCCGTGTAGAGACCGGAGGTCAGCGTGGGCGCCTGCGCGCACGCCTCGGCGCCCTCCACGGCCTTCGGCACCACCACGGGGTCGGCGGCCCGGTCGACCAACTGGTTCACGCGGTCGGTGAGTTCGTCACGGTGCTCGATCGAGGTGTACGTGCCGCCGGTCGCCTCGGCGATACAGCTCAACTGCAGTCGCATCTTGGCGTTCGGGACCAGGCCGAGCGTGTCGATGGTCAGGCCGATGCCCTTCGCCGCTATCTCACGGGCCACCTCGCACGGGTCGAGCGGGGCGCAGGTGTCCTCGCCGTCGCTGATCAGCACGATGCGCTTGGTGCCCTCGCCGCCCTCAAGGTCGTCGGCCGCCTTCAGCAGCGCGGGGCCGATCGGGGTCCAGCCGGTCGGCGCGAGCGTCGCCACCGCCGTCTTCGCCTCGGTGCGGTCCAGCGGTCCCACCGGGTAGAGCTGCGCGGTGTCCTTGCAGCCCGTCTTCCGGTCGTCGCCCGGGTAGTCGGCGCCCAGTGTGCGGATGCCGAGCTGTACCTCCTCGGGCGTGGCGTCCAGCACCTCGTTGAAGGCCTGCTTCGCCGCGGCCATGCGGGACTGGCCGTCGATGTCCTTCGCCCGCATCGAACCGCTGACGTCCAGCAGGAGGTTGACCTTGGGCGCGGTGGCCGTGGTCTCGTCGGCGACGGCCGTGGACGGGACCGCGATCCCGGCCGTCAGGGCGGCGAGCAGGGCGAACACCCCTGCTGCCAGCCGTTGTCTTGTGATCATCGGCGGATCCTATTGATCCGGAGGGTCGCGCTTCAAAACGAGACCCCCTGTCCACGAGCCGTTCACCGCAGCGGACTCGGCACCTCCGCCCAGATGTCGCCGGGCCGCTCCGGCGAAAGTCGCATCAGCGTCAACGCCTTCGTCGGTACCGGCCCCTCCAGCAACGTGCCCAGATCCGCGGTGCGCGGCAGATCCCGTACGGCGGCGGCGAGCGCCTCGCGCAGGGCGGGCGTCGAACCGGCCGTCGCGCCGAGCGTGCCCGTGATCAGGGCGCCGAACAGCTTGCGACGCAGGGTCGTCTCGTCGTCCGTGATGATGCGGCCGGTCATCGCGGGTGCCGTGATGCCGTGCCGGGCGAGGCGTGCCGGGCTGACCCGGATGTCCGCGAGGTCGCGGTAGACGATACGGCGGGGGGCACCCGACGGGGACAGGACCACCAGGAGGTTCTGGCCGTGCGCCTCCAGGGCCACGCCCAGGTCGAGCAACCGGAGGGAGACCGTGAGCGCGAGACGGGTGAAGTCCGCCAGCCAGGACGGCGACCGCGGCAGCTCGGTCGTCGCCAGGGCGGCCACCGGCAGGATCCGTTCACCGGCCGCCGTGTCCGCGTACGTGTCCGGTGACTCGCGCAGCACCGCCGCGAGATCCGGCGAACCGGCCGTGACCGCGCCGAGCGTCCGGGTCACGTGCAGCAGTCCTTCGGTGCGGGCCGCGACCTCGGCCATGAAGTCCGACACGATCGCCGAGGTCTCGATCGAGTAGACCGAGATGTCCCGCACGGAGGAGGTCAGCCGGGCGCTCAGCGCGGTCTTGACGTGCGGGCCGCCGTCCGCGAGGGCGAGGGTGCGCAGGGACATCAGCGGATGCGCCTCGATCACCTCCCCCAAGGGGCACTTGAGGACATGGGCCGCCTGCCACGGATGCACCGGGACCAGCACCCGTCCGCCGTCCCGCAGCGCCTCGGGCCATTCGCCGACGACCAGCGCGTCCTCGACGGGCGCCAGCCCCAGCCCTACGACCTGCCGGTGCTCCGGCCCGAAGGCGAGCTGGTCGCCCGCCGAGAAGCCGGGCCGGGAACGGCAGTTGGGGTGGAAGGGATGCCCGTCGACGATCGCCTGCTCCCACTCCCAGCCCGCCCTCGGGGACGGGTCGGCCGAAGGCGCGGCCGGAGAAACCTGGTTGGCGCGTGACAGGGCCAACGAGGCCACGCTGTGGTCGAGTTCGGCGGCGAACGCGGCGCTGTGCGGAACGGCCAGGGCGGTCATCAGCCGCGCCGGGCGGACGTACGGTCGCTCGTCGAGCCACACCTCCCCGACCCGGGCGGCGGTCCCGTACGGGTCCACGGCCGGGCCGTGCAGTCGGCGGCCGTCGGCGAGGTGGAGCGTGACCCCGTCCCCTCCGGCCGTCTCCCGCCGCACCACCCAGGGCAGTGGTTCGTGGACGAGGCCGCGCCACAGCCGGGACAGCACGGCCGCCCGGGCGCCGGGCAGCGCGCTCGTGTACGGCGGCGTCAGACCAGGGCGAACGGCGCCCAACTCGGCGCCGAGCGAGGCCTCGGCGTCGGCCTCGGCGCCGGCGTCGGCGTCGGCGTCGATCAAGGGGGGACGGGCCACGGAGGGGCTCCTCGGGTGCGGGTGCGGG
>NZ_JARGEE010000614.1:0-4052 GCF_033794485.1 Streptomyces sp. MB09-02B | reverse complement strand
GGTGGGCTCGTCGGGTGCGGGTGGGTGGGGGCTGGTCGCGCAGTTCCCCGCGCCCCTGAAGGACTCAGGGCGCGACCCATGCTTCTCAGGGGCGCGGGGAAGTGCGCGACCGGCCCCCACTCGGCCGCAGGCGCATCAGAACGTCACCAGTGCCCTGCCGCCCTTGCCCGCTCGCATGTTGTCGAAGGCCACCGGGATGTCGGAGAGGGAGATGCGGTCGGTCACCAGCGCGCCCAGGTCCAGGCGGCCGGCGGTGACATGGTCCGCGAGGACCGGTAGGTCGCGCGCCGGGTCGGAGTTGCCGTAGACGCACCCGGAGAGGGTGCGGCCCCAGTGGAAGATCTCCAGCGCGTTGAAGGTGACCTGCTGGTCCTTGCCGCCGATGCCGACGACGGTCGTGCGGCCGCCGCGCCGGGTCGACTCCCAGGCCGTCCGGATGGTGACCGCGCGGCCGACGCACTCCACGGCGACGTCCACGCCCTGCTTGCCGGTGAGCGCGCGGATCTCGCGGGCCGTGTTCTCGGAGGCGACCACGTACTCCGTGGCCCCCGCCGCGCGGGCCAGTTCCTCCTTGGCCGGGGAGACGTCCACGGCGACGATCCGGGACGCCCCGGCGATCCGTGCCGCCTGGAGCGCCGCCAGCCCGACGCCACCCGCCCCGAACACGGCGACGGTCTCACCCTGCCGGACCCGCGCCGAGTGGTGGACCGCGCCGTAGCCGGTGAGGACGGCACAGCCGAGCAGGGCCGCGTCCGTGAGCGGAACCCCGTCCGGCGCGGGGAGCACACAGCCGGCGGTCACGACCGTCTCCTCCGCGAAGGCGGCGACGTTCAGCCCGGGGTGGAGGTCGGCGCCGTCCGAGGCGCGACGGGCGTACACGTTCCCGGAGCCGAGCAGCGCGTTCGCGCACAGCCAGACCTCGCCGAGCGAGCAGGCGTGACAACTCCCGCAGGAGGGCGCCCAGTTGAGGACGACGCCGTCACCGGGCAAAACATGGGTGACCCCGTCGCCGACCGCCAGGACGGTGCCCGCGCCCTCGTGACCGAGTACGGCGGGCACCGGCACGCGCATGGTGCCGTCGGACAGCGACAGGTCGGAGTGGCAGACCCCGGCGGCGGCGAGCCGCACCCGGACCTGGCCCGGCCCGGGGTCCGGCAGCTCGATCTCGGTGATCTCCAACGGGGCACCGACGGCGGGCAGTACGGCGGCTCGAACGGCCATGGGGACGACTCTCCTACTGGTTCGTCTGGAACCCGGTGAGGACGGCGGGGACTCGGAAGCAGGGGCTCAGAACTGCAGGGACTTGGTCTGGAGGTACTCGGCCAGGCCGTGCGTGCCCAGCTCGCGCCCCACTCCCGACTGCTTGTAACCCCCGAACGGGGCCCGCGGGTTGAAGCGACCGCCGTTGATGTCGACCTGGCCCGTGTCCATCCGGCGGGCGAAGGCCACGGCCTCGCTCTCGTCACCGGCCCAGACCGCGCCGGCCAGCCCGTACACCGTGCCGTTGGCGATCCGCAGGGCGTCGGCCTCGTCCTCGTAGCGGAGGATCGACAGGACGGGGCCGAAGATCTCCTCCTGGGCGATCGTCATCTCGGGGGTCACGTCGGCGAAGACGGTGGGGCTGACGAAGCAGCCCTGCTCACGCGGGGATTCGGGGCCGCCCGCGACCAGGCGGGCGCCCTCGGCCACGCCCTTCTCGATGTAACCCCGCACCCGCGCCTGCTGCTTGGCGTTGACCAGCGGGCCGATGCGGTCCGCGTACTTCGCGGCGGCCTGTGCCGCCAGTTCGACGGCCTCCTCGTACTGGGAGGTGTGGACGAGCATCCGGGTCCAGGCGCTGCACGTCTGACCGGAGTTGGACATCACGTTGGCGACGCCGACACCGACCGCCTTGGTCAGGTCGGCGCTCGGGAGGATCACATTGGCCGACTTGCCGCCGAGTTCGAGGGCCACCTTCTTGACGGCTGCCCCGGCGGTCGCGGCGATCCGCCGGCCCACCGCCGTGGAGCCGGTGAAGGAGACCAGATCGACTCCGTCGTGCTCGGCGAGCGCCTGACCGGCGACCGGTCCCAGGCCGGTCACCAGGTTGAACACCCCGGCGGGTACGCCCGCCTCGTGGACGGCCTCGGCGAAGAGCTGGGCGACCAGCGGGGTGTCCTCGGCGGGCTTCAGGACCACGGTGCAGCCGGCGGCGAGGGCCGGGGCGACCTTGGCGACGATCTGGTGCAACGGGTAGTTCCAGGGGGTGATCGCGCCGACGACGCCGATGGGCTCGTGGTGCACGGTGGAGTTGCCGACCTTCTCCTCGAAGGCGTGCTCGGCGGCCAGCTCGGCGTAGGAGCCTGCGACGGCGACCGGCAGGTCCGCGTGCACCTTCTGGGAGAACGGCAGCGGCGAGCCGAGCTCCGCCGTCACCGTCTCGGCGATCTCCTCCCGGCGCGCGGCGAGCGCGTCGCGCAGCGCGCCGATGATCGCGCCCCGCTCGGCGGGCGGGGTCGCGGCCCAGCCGGGGAGAGCGACGCGGGCGGCGCCCACGGCGGCGTCGACGTCCTCTGCGATGCCCGCCGGGACACGGTCGATCACCCGCTCGTCGACCGGGTTCACGACCTCGATCGTGTCGGTCCCGGCGGCGGGGCGCCAGGTGCCACCGATGTACATGCCGTCGTGTGCCTTCATCGTGCTGCCTCCGGAGCGGGCGTCGTCGTTCCGCCCCAAAAACTAGCCCTGATAGTTTTCTGGCACCAGGTCTCCGGGGAGTGAGGCGTGACTCGTCGGCGCAGCGGCAGGACGCGTCGGCGCCGAAGCATGACTCGCCGGCGACGCCGGGGCGGCGCGTTGCCGCATCGCCTCAGAAGTCGACCCGTTTCCTGTCGTCGACCCGCGCCACTGCCTCCTGCGCGAACTCCACGCGGTAGTCGCCGCGGATCTCCTCGATCCTGCGGTCGCTCACGACCGCCGACGACACCGGATACAGCAGGATCAGCTCGTACGACCGCTCCTTCTCGATCGTCCCGCTCGCGTCCCGCCACTGCCCGCGCCCCTCCTGCACCGTCAGCCCGTCGGGAAACCCGGGGGTGACCTCGCGGTCGACGAAGGCCGTGAACTGCGCGTCGGTGACGGCCGGGCCGCCGTCGGGTCGCTCGGTGCCGAAGAGGAGCCGTGTCTCGATGTACGGCGTGCCGCGCGCCGGGGCGATCACGGTGCCGGTGGGAGCGTCCTCGGCGAGGGTCGCGTACGCGGTCGGGGCCCCCAGGAGCAGCAGACAGGCGGTGGCGTGTGCGGGTCCGGGTGTTCGCGGAGGCGGTCCCGTTCGCGGGGCCGGCGGTGCCAGTGGGGGCGACGGTGCCGGCGGGGGCGGTGGTGCCGGCGGCGCCGGTGGTGCTCGGGCAGGGGGAGTGCGAGGTCATGGGTCCAGCTCTAGCGGGACCGTTGGTTCCGGATGCGTCGGCCGCGCCGGGACCGGGCCATGTGTGCGCCCGTACGCCCCTGGGGCTCGTCCAGGCGGGCGACGCACGCCCCGCGCGCCGGTTCACGGCTTGCGCGCTGGTTCCCGGGTCGCGGTGAGATGGGCGAAGACGACGACGTTGCTCGCGTAGCCCTTCCGCCGGTCGTACGTCCCTCCGCAGGTGATCAGGCGCAGCTCGGGCCGCCCGCGATGGCCGTAGACCTTCTTGCTGGGGAAGCGGTCCTTCTCGTACGACTTCACGGCGTCCACGGTGTAGACCGCCGTACGGCCGTCCGCCCGAAGGACCTCCACCAGTCGGCCGGGCTTGATCACGTCCAGTGCGGCGAAGACGGCGGGGCCCGTCCGGGTGTCCTTGTGACCGACGACGACCGCCGTGCCGGGGCCGCCGGGCGCGGGCCCGTCCGCGTACCAGCCGACCAGCTTCGGCTTGTCGTCAGGCGGCGCGGGGAGGCGTCGACCGGCGTCGAGGCGGAGCTCGGTCACCGGCGCCTCGATGCCGAGGTAGGGAATGGTGACGCTCCTCGGCGGGGAGGGCGGCAGCGTACGGGGACGGGCCGGTTTCCCCGGCTCGGCCGGTCTGGGGGTG
>NZ_JARGEE010000613.1:0-4059 GCF_033794485.1 Streptomyces sp. MB09-02B | reverse complement strand
GTCCCCCAGCCCCGCCCCACCGACCGCTTCGCCGACCTCCTCCTCGCCGTACTCAGCGGTCGCCGCCCGGTCCACAGCATGCTGCGCCACACCGCGGGACGGGCCTACGACGAACTGGCCTGGCTCGCCGAACGCGGCCCCCTGCGCTGCTCTCACGGCACCCGCCCCGTCGTCCGGGACATCGGCTACTACGTGGCGGCCCCGGGCGCCCTGGAGGTCTTCGCCCGGATCGGCGCGGGCGAGCGCGTCCGCGCCATGGCCTTCCGCCTGGAACACGGCCCTGACCACCGCTGGCGCTGCACGGCGGTGGAACTCGACGGGCCGAGGCTCCCCGCCCCACACGACGACTGAGCCCCGGCCGGCCCCACCACGGCCGGGCCCCACCACAGCCGCGCCCTCGAAAGCCACAGCGAGGGCCGACCGCAGCCACAACCGCCCTCGCCCGCGCACCCCAGGCCGAGACACACGAAGGGCCAGGCACCCGAATATGCCCGGCCCTTCACTGCCTCACGGCCTGCTGCTCACCGCTCGCCCCACGAGGAACGCCCTCGCGGCGCGCACCCGCCCCTCCCGGAGCGAACGCGAACGCGAACCCTCACTTCTTGCGGCGGCGGCTCGTCTTCCCCTGCTGCTTGCGGCGCTCCGCGCGGGTGAGGCCGTCGGCCTCGGAGCGGATCGGCTCGTCCTCGGGCAGGTCGCCCTCGACGATGCCGCCCTCGCCGTCGACGGTGGGCGCGGAGAAGTGCAGACGGTCACGCCGCTGCGGCGCCTCCAGTCCCTTCGCCCGGATCTCCGGCCGCGACGCACCCGCCTGCGCCGGCACCGCGTCGCTCTTGTCGAGGGACGGCTTCGCGTCCTCGACCGGGACCTCCTCGACCTGCTGCTCGACCTGGACCTCCAGGTTGAACAGGTAGCCGACGGACTCCTCCTTGATGCCCTCCATCATGGCGGTGAACATGTCGAAGCCCTCACGCTGGTACTCGACCAGCGGGTCCTTCTGCGCCATCGCGCGCAGGCCGATGCCCTCCTGGAGGTAGTCCATCTCGTAGAGGTGCTCACGCCACTTGCGGTCCAGCACCGACAGCACCACGCGGCGCTCCAGCTCACGCATGATCTCGGAGCCGAGCTGCGCCTCACGTGCCTGGTACTGCTCGGTGATGTCGTCCTTGATGGACTCGGCGATGAACTCGGCGGTCAGCCCGGCCCGGTCCCCGGCGGCCTCCTCCAGCTCCTCGACGGTGACCTTCACCGGGTAGAGCTGCTTGAAGGCGCCCCACAGCCGGTCCAGGTCCCACTCCTCGGCGAAGCCCTCGGCCGTCTCGGCCTGGATGTAGGCGTCGATGGTGTCGTCCATGAAGTGCTGGATCTGCTCCTGCAGGTCCTCGCCCTCCAGGACGCGGCGACGCTCGCCGTAGATGACCTCGCGCTGCCGGTTGAGGACCTCGTCGTACTTGAGGACGTTCTTCCGGGTCTCGAAGTTCTGCTGCTCGACCTGCGACTGGGCGGAGGCGATCGCGCGGGTGACCATCTTGTTCTCGATCGGCACGTCGTCCGGCACGTTCGCCATGGACATCACGCGCTCGACCATCTGGGCCTTGAACAGACGCATCAGGTCGTCGCCGAGCGACAGGTAGAAGCGGGACTCGCCCGGGTCGCCCTGACGGCCGGAACGACCGCGCAGCTGGTTGTCGATGCGGCGCGACTCGTGCCGCTCGGTGCCGAGGACGTAGAGCCCGCCGAGGTCCTTGACCTCCTCGAACTCCGCCTTGACCGCTTCCTCGGCCTTCGCGAGGGCCTCGGGCAGGGCGTGGGCCCACTCCTCGATGTGCTCCTCGGGGTCGAGGCCGCGCTGCCGCAGCTCCGCCTCGGCGAGGTCGTCGGGGTTGCCGCCGAGCTTGATGTCCGTACCACGGCCGGCCATGTTCGTGGCGACGGTGACGGCGCCCTTGCGGCCGGCCTGGGCGACGATCGTCGCCTCCCGGTCGTGCTGCTTGGCGTTGAGCACCTCGTGCTGCACACCGCGCTTGCTCAGCTGCTGCGAGAGGTACTCGGACTTCTCGACCGACGTCGTACCGACGAGGATCGGCTGGCCCTTCTCGTGCTTCTCGACGATGTCGTCGACGACCGCCTCGAACTTCGCGACCTCGGTGCGGTAGATCAGGTCGGACTGGTCCTTGCGGACCATCGGCCGGTTCGTCGGGATCGGCACCACGCCGAGCTTGTAGATCTGGTGGAACTCGGCGGCCTCGGTCATCGCCGTACCGGTCATGCCGCAGAGGCCGGGCTCTTCCTTGCCGTTGTGGTCGTGGCGCTTGTAGAGGCGGAAGAAGTTCTGCAGGGTGATCGTGGCGAGCGTCTGGTTCTCGTCCTTGATGTCCACCCCTTCCTTCGCCTCGATCGCCTGGTGCATGCCCTCGTTGTAGCGGCGGCCGGCGAGGATACGGCCGGTGTGCTCGTCGACGATCATGACTTCGCCGTCCATGACGACGTAGTCCTTGTCCTTCTTGAAGAGCTCCTTGGCCTTGATGGCGTTGTTCAGGTAGCCCACCAGCGGCGTGTTCACCGACTCGTAGAGGTTGTCGATGCCCAGCCAGTCCTCGACCTTGGAGACACCGGACTCGTGGATGGCGACGGTGCGCTTCTTCTCGTCGACCTCGTAGTCGCCGGTCTCCTCGATGCCCTTGAGCTGGTTGCCGGGCTCGCCCCTCTTCAGGCGCGTGACCAGCTTGGCGAAGTCGCCGTACCACTTGGTCGCCTGGTCGGCCGGGCCGGAGATGATCAGCGGCGTACGGGCCTCGTCGACGAGGATGGAGTCGACCTCGTCGACGATCGCGAAGTTGTGGCCGCGCTGGACGAGCTCGTCCTTGGACCACGCCATGTTGTCGCGGAGGTAGTCGAAGCCGAACTCGTTGTTCGTGCCGTAGGTGATGTCGCAGTTGTACTGCTCGCGGCGCTGGGCGGGCGTCATGTTGGCGAGGATGCAGCCGACGCTCAGACCCAGGAACTTGTGGACGCGGCCCATCATCTCGGAGTCGCGCTCGGCCAGGTAGTCGTTGACCGTGATCAGGTGCACGCCCTTGCCCGCCAGCGCGTTCAGATACGCGGGCAGCGTGCCGACGAGGGTCTTGCCCTCACCGGTCTTCATCTCGGCGACGTAGCCGAGGTGGAGGGCGGCGCCGCCCATGATCTGCACGTCGTAGTGGCGCTGGCCGAGAGCGCGCTTGGCGCCCTCGCGGACGGTGGCGAACGCCTCGGGGAGCAGGTCGTCGAGGGTCTCACCGTCGGCGTACCGCTGCTTGTACTCCTCGGTGAGTGCGCGCAGCTCGGCGTCGGAGAGGTCGACGAAGTCCTCTTCGATGGAGTTGACCTGGTCCGCGATGCGGTGCAGCTTGCGCAGGATTTTGCCTTCGCCTGCACGCATGATCTTCGAGAGGACGGACACGGGGGTTTGTCTCCTTGCCGGTCGGGCCTGGGACGGTCGGTTTCAATGACAGTTGGCAGTTTTCAATCACAGCTTGAGCAACGGCCATCGTAAGCGAGGACCCCGCCGTACCGGGAGGTCTGACAGTGACAGCTACCAGGACAACGGGCAGGCGTCGCGGATGGTGCCGCGTTCCACGCACGAAATGCGCGAATCGTGACCACGCCTTCACGGCGTGTGCCGCCGCGATGTACGTGGCGCCCTTTCCGCTCCGCCGAGCAGAATCGCCCGGTGGCCCCCGTCACCCTGACCACCGAACGCCTGCTGCTGCGCACCGTGGACCGGCGCGACACGGACGCGGTGTACGCGGGCGACGCAGGACCCGGACACCCAGCGCTGGACCACGCCCCCTCCCCCTACCGGCGGGAGCACGCGGTGGGTTTCGCGGAGGCGACCCTCGCGGCCGCCCACTGGTCCTTCACGACCCTCACAGCTGAGCCCTCCGACTGCTGGCAATCGTGCCGCTGGGGCGATGGGGGCACCTCCCGCTCGAGCGAAGCCGAGAGTGGGGGAGGGTGGGCGCAGGCGGCACCTCGTAACCGCCGAGCAGCGGAACCCAGCCCCGCCCAGCCCCGCCC
>NZ_JARGEE010000612.1:0-4070 GCF_033794485.1 Streptomyces sp. MB09-02B | reverse complement strand
AGGTAGTGGTCCTCGGCCAGCACCCGGGTCCACATGCGCATGTAGTCCCCGCCGGACGGCCGCACGGTGTCCATGAGGTCCTTCAGCTGCAGCGTCCGGCCGGTCTCCCGGGCGAGTTCCTCGACGTGCCGTGTGACCAGGCCGGTGCCCTCCTTGGACTCCAACTGGTACGCGGCCGGGTTGACGACGAAGAACCGCTCGCCCCACTCGGACGCCAGCCGACGGGCCACGAAGTTCGCGATCTCGGTGTTGGTCCGGAAGTGACCGCCGCCGCGCGAGCTGATCGGGCAGTTCCCTGCGCCCGCCTCCACGAGACGTCCGTGATCATCCCGCACACGGCCATGCTCCGCCCCGGAGCCGAGGACCACCTGCCCCTGGCGCTCGACCGACTGGCCCGCCACGGGGGCCGACTGCGCGACTGGGCCGCCGGACGGACCACGACGGCAGCCTGACAGCGCCCCCCCCGCACACGCTCACCGCTCGCTGTTCGCGCTACTCGTCTCGTCGTGCAACGCCCGGGCTCCCTCGCCCAGTCGCGGTCCCCGAGCCAGGTGTTGTCGGCCGGACCGATCGAGTTGTTCGACCATCCATCAGAAACGCATGGTCCTCGACCCCGTCCGGACCATCGGGACCATCCGTGTGTCACGCCCACCATGCGGGGGCGCTGGGGGACGGACGGACGGCGCGCGCCCGATGATTTCGCGCGCCGCCCCGCCTCCGCCCCTCCCGGGGCGGCATCACCTGGTCAGCCGTCCACCACTTGGTCAGCCGGGCGTCACTGCGACGCGAACTTGTCGCTCACCGCCCGGTATACGCCCTCCGCCTCCTCGCCCAACCGCGGTCCGGCCAGCCAACCGGCGCTCACCGGGCCGATGGAGGTGTTGGACACCAGCGCGGGCTCACCGTCCGAACCGGTCGCCACCCAGCCACCACCGGACGAGCCGCCGGTCATCGAGCAGCCGATGCGGTACATCGTCGGGTCGGCCTCGACGAGCGAGAGCCGCCCCGGCTTGTCCGTGCACTGGTACATCGTCTCGCCGTCGTACGGAGCCCCCGCCGGGTAGCCGGTAGCCGTGATGCTCTCCACCTGCGGCACAGGAGGTGCGTCGAAGTCCACCGGCAGCGCCGAACCGACCATCTCCTCCAGCGACTTGCCCCCGCTGCCCTCCTCCGGCGTCACATGGATCACCGCGAAGTCGTACGGAGCCCCGTCACCGCCCGTCTGGCCGCCCTGTTCGATCCACTGGTCCGAGGTCTGCGCCCAGTCGCCCCACCAGACGCCGTACGGGGCGACCTCCTCCTTCGTGGCCGTCTGCAGCCCCGACGCCGCCAGGGCACTGTCGTTGTACGAGGGCACGAAGGCGATGTTTCGGTACCAGCCGCCCGACTTGCCGGCGTGCACACAGTGACCGGCCGTCCACACGAGGTTCGACTTGCCCGGGTTGGCCGGGTCCTGCACCACCGTCGCCGAGCAGACCATCGTGCCCTCGGGCGCGTCGAAGAAGACCTTGCCCGCCTCGGGCACATTGGCGTGGTACTGCGCCGCCACCGCCTTCGCGTCGATGGCCTCCGGAGCCGGGTCGGTCACACCCTGGTCACCGGTGAGGTCGCCCTCGTCGACCTCCTTCTCCGGCTCCTCGGCGTCCCGCATCCGGTCCGGGTCCCACAGATCCTTGATGATCGGGTTGACGTAGTCCTCGGCCTCGCGCAGCCAGTCGTCCTTGTCCCAGTTCTTCCAGGCCCCGCCCCGCCACTTGTCGAGGTCGATCCCGTGTTCCTTGAGCTTGTCCTTGATGTCGTCCGGGATCCGGATCTTGCCGTCGCCGCCGCTGCCGGTGTCCTGCGCGGACGCCGACGCCTCGGCGTTCGCGGCCGTGTCACCCGAGCCGCAGGCGGTGGCCGTCAACGACAGAACCGTGGCCAGGCCGATCGCGGTCAGAACGGGGGAGGTTCTGCGGCGCGTGCTCCTCCCACGACGAGCGGTGAAGAGCGGTCGTATGGGTCGCATGGTCTGAACTCCCCCTGGGGCGTAAGAGAATCTGTGGTGCCGAAACGGACAGCGCACGACTCCGCGCGCCGACCGCCTCCTTGTACGTAGCCGACACAACGCTCGCGCGGCTCCGCACCTCTGTTTCTTCGTACGCAGTACGTACGTAGTCGTCGTCCGCGCGGCCTGGCGACATCCACCGGGCCGCATCCTTCGGAACGGCACCACACACTATGCGGTCGTTGTGGGGGACATCCGATGGAACGGCAACGGTTTGGCCACGAGCCGACCGACCAGGCGATCGACCATGTGCAGCCGGACAACCGGCCCCGTCAAATCCCTTTCTGGCTGAGGGAGTTGAGGAAGTGAAACCAGGTTGTAGGTGGGCCGCGGCAAGGATTTTCCTCCTACCCGCTTCCCCGTACCGGTCTCGTCGTTGGTACGTGCGGGGACCCGCCGGTGCTCGGTGGCCCCTGCCGACGCGCCTCTGAGGAACCGTGGGAGGAAGTGCAGCAGTGGCGGTGACCGATTCTGCTGTGGCGCCGCTGGGGCGAGAGCCCGAGCGAGCGCGTTCGGGACCCGAGAGCGAACGGGCCCGCCCACGCCGGGAGCGCGACGGGGCGCGTGCGATACGGCCGGGACACACGAGGATTCCGCGGCCGCAGGCCGCCCGCGATTCGGCGGCACGCACCTATGCGCGCTCCCTGCCCGTCGTGCCCGTACGCGCGCGCGGGCTGACCATCGAGGATGCCGACGGCCGCCGCTACCTCGACTGCCTGTCCGGCGCGGGCACCCTTGCCCTCGGCCACAACCACCCGGTCGTCCTCGAAGCCATCCGCAGGGCGCTCGACTCGGGCGCTCTTCTGCACGTCCTCGACCTCGCCACCCCCGCCAGGGACGCCTTCACCACCGAGCTGCTCCGCACGCTGCCCCCCGAGCTCGCGGACCGCGCCCGTGTCCGGTTCTGCGGCCCCTCCGGCACGGACGCGGTCGAGGCCGCCTGCAACCTGGTCCGGGCTGCCACCGGACGCTCCGGCATGCTCGCTTTCACCGGCGCCCACGCCGGCCCGACCATCGCGACCCTCGAAGCGCCCGGAAGCACCCGGGACCTCCGGGCGGCACGCCTGCCCTACCCGCAGGACTACCGCTGCCCGTTCGGTATCGGCGGCGAACGCGGCGCCGAACTCGCCGCCCGCTGGACCGAGTCCGTCCTCGACGACGACGAGCCCGGGGCTCCGCTGCCCGCCGGCATGCTCCTCGAGCCGGTCCAGGGCGAGGGTGGTGTCCTCCCCGCCCCGGACGGCTGGCTGCGCCGTATGCGGGAGATCACCGCCGCACGCTCGATCCCGCTGATCGCCGACGAGGTCCGGACGGGCGTGGGCCGCACCGGCCGCTTCTGGGCCGTCGAGCACAGCGGCGTCGTCCCCGACGTCATGGTCCTCTCCCAGGCCATCGGAGGCAGCCTGCCGCTGGCCGTCGTGGTCCACCGCGACGACCTCGACGTCTGGCGGCCGGGCACCCACGCGGGCACCTTCCGCGGCAACCAGCTCGCCATGGCCGCGGGCGCCGCCACCCTCGCCCACGTCCGTGAGAACGGCCTCGCCGCACGCGCCGCCACCCTGGGCACCCGCATCCTCGCCCAACTCCGCCCCCTCACCGAGCACTTCGCCTGTGTCGGTGACGTACGAGGACGAGGGCTGATGATCGGCATCGAAATGGTCACCCCGGACGCGAACCCCGGATCCGACGAGACCGGACCGCGCCCTCCCGCCCCCTCCCTCGCCACCGCGGTCCAGCGTGAGTGCCTTCGCCGCGGGCTGATCGTCGATCTCGGTGGCCGCCACGCCGGTGTCGTACGCCTCCTTCCACCCCTCACGATCACCGACGACCAGACCAACGCCGTGCTCGACCGCCTGACCGACGCGATCGCCTCGGTGGCCGCCACCGCAGCGGCGCGCTTCCCGGCGCACTCGGCACTCGCGCGAGGTGGAGGCCCCGCAAGCACGCCGGGCGGATGAACCCCACCTCCATCCGAGCGACCGCCCACCCGGCCACGCCCCGACCAGCCATCCACCCACGGCAC
>NZ_JARGEE010000611.1:0-4088 GCF_033794485.1 Streptomyces sp. MB09-02B | reverse complement strand
GACTTCCTCATCGCCTGAGGGCTCGGGGGTTCGGGTGCGTCGGCGGGTGCGGGTGGTTCGTGGTTGCTCTGGCTAGGGCCGGACGAAGGATGCGGTGCGCAGTTCGTCGAGGGTGGGTGGCTGGGCGCCGGCCCGTGTGGTGGCGAGCGCGCCGGCCATCACGCACTGGCGCAGCACCCGCTCCACCTCCTGCCCGCCGGTCGGGACGTGCGCTGCGTCGGTGCCGTCGGGGTGCGGGCCGAGCAGGGACGCCAGCAGCGCGGACTGGAAAGCGTCTCCTGCGCCGATGGTGTCGATCACCGAGGTCCGCGGGGCGGCGACGGAGACTTCGGCGTCCGCACTGAATCCGACGGCCCCCTGGGGGCCGCGGGTCAGCACCACCAGCCGCGGGCCGTGCCCGAGCAGTGCACGGGCCGACTCAGCCGGGTCATGCTCCGGCCACAGCCAGGCCAGGTCCTCATCGCTGGCCTTGACGACGTCGGCGACGCCGGCGAGTCGCTCGACCGCCACGCGGTAGGCGGCACGGTCGGGCTGTACGGCTGGGCGGACGTTGAGGTCCGCGGCGACGACCCGGCCCGGACGCCCGTGAAGCTGCTCGCAGGCGCGGAGCACCTGCGTGGCGCCGGGCTCCACCACGACGGCGAGGGAGCCGGTGTGCAGCACAACCGTGTCAGGCCCGATGGGTATGTGCGCCGGGTCCCAGGCGGCGAGGAAGTCGTACGTGGCCGAGCCGGTCGCGCTGTCCACGTAGGCCACCGCGACTGTGGTGCGTCCTGAGGCGGCCGGGACGCGGAGCACGTCCAAGCCCGTGACGGACAGGTGCCGGCTCACCAGCGTGCCAGGCAGGTCGTCGCCCCAACTGGTGATCAGAGTCACGGGATGGCCGAGCCGATGCAGGCCGATGGCCACGTTGGCGGGGCTGCCACCGGGAAGGGGACGGATGACGTCCGCGCCGGTGTGCCAGACGAGATCGACGAGGCTCTCGCCGATCACCACGGCTCTCGGTGAGGCGGTCACGACGCCCCGCCGTCGGGGGTGTTGCTCGCGTGGGAGGTATCGGTCTTGTCCTGGATGTGGAGCGGGTTCAGCTCCCATGCCTGGAGTTCGAAGGCCGCGGTCCCGGTGCCGGCTGCGTGTGCCTGGAGATGCCAGGGATCTTCACCCAGGGGATAGAAGCGCAGGGTGAGGGCCTCGCCGGTGCCGAGGAAGATTTCGGCGATGGAGTGGTCGACGACGACGCGCAGGTCGACGGACTCGCCTGCCTCGACAGGGCGCGGGATGCGCCAGGAGCCGTCCTTGGCGCGCGGCTCGCGTGAGGCGTGTGTGCGGTCGACGATGATCTCGCCGGTGCCGGCGTCGAGGGTGATGTCCAGGTATTCGCTGCCGCCGGGTGAGGTCACCAGGCGCAGGCCGGCCGCGGCGGCGCCGTCCGCGGAGCGGTGCAGGCGGGCCGTCAGGTCGAAGCTGCGGCCGGTCGCGCCCAGGTCGCACAGTGAGCCGACGGTGACCTGGCCCTCAGCACTGTGGGTTCGCCGGCCCCGCAGGCTGTCGAGTTCGCGTGCGGGGCGCTGGCCGACGCTTCCGTCCGCACCGAGGGTCACCTCGCGGGGCAGGCTGAGCAGTCCGGCCCAGCCGACTTCGTCCGTCCAGGTGCTGGGGGCGCCGACGTGGACCTCGTCGCGGGCTTCCCAGGCCCAGCCCCACATCAGCCACCTGCCGTCGGGGGCGTGCAGCAGGGCGGGGGCATAGAAGTCGGGCCCGTGGTCGAGGCGTTGGGGGGCTTCGGCGGCGAAGCGGATGCCGTGGTCGCGGCCCGGGTAGGCGGCGGTGTGGGAGGCGCCGTCCTCCGGGTCCCAGGCGCTGAGGAGGAGCACGCCGCGGCTGTCGCCGAAGTCGGCGTATTGCACGCACTCCCAGCCCTCTTCGGTGTCGGAGCCGCCGGGCAGCGGCTCGGGGGCGCGGGCGAGGAAGGGGCCTACGTACTCCCAGTTCTCCAGGTCGCTGGAGAGGTATTGCTGAGCCGCTCCCCGGCCGTCGGTGAGACCGGCGCCGACGAGCATGCGCCAGCGATCGCCGTCACGCCACACGTAGGGGTCGCGGAACATCGAGGTCTCGTCGGCCGGCAGGGGGATGAGCAGGCCAGGGTGCTTGGTGAAGGTCAGTCCGCCGTCGTGGGAGACAGCCGAGGTGACCGGCTGCCACCAGCGGTCGTCCCGCTTGGCCGAGTAGAAGGCGACGAGCCTGCCGTCGGTGCTGACGGCGTTGCCGGACCAGACGCCGCCGGCGTCGTCGCCGTCCGCGGTGGGGGCGAGTGCGATGGGGAGGTGTTCCCAGTGGATCAGGTCCGGGCTGCGGTAGTGGCCCCAGTGCATGTCGGCGTGGCGGGCGCTGTTCGGGTTGTACTGGAAGAACACGTGGTAGTGGCCGTCGTGGAAGACCAGGCCGTTGGGGTCGTTGATCCAGTGGGCGGGCGGGCGGAGGTGGGCCGCCGGGAAGTGCGGGTCGGGTGCGCTCACGAGGGGTGCGCCTTTCCTGGTCGGCGGTCAGCTGCTGGTGCGCTCGTCGTAGCGGCGGCGCACGGCGGCGGCCTGCTGGACGTTGGCCTCGGACTCCTGCAGCGAACGCTCGCCGCGCTGGCGCGTGCGCTCGGCGAGATGTTCCATGTGGCGTTCGAAGCGGGCCTGGTAGCGCTCGCGCATCACCGCGATCTCCTCGGCGACCGCGCCGGAACGCGAGGCCGGAGTCGGCATCGGCGGGCCGGCCGGGCGCACGGGCAGGCGCTGCTCCAGCGGCAGGATCGTGGCCTTCGGCGACGGCAGGGTCTGGTACCAGTACGCGGTCGAGGCCCAGTCGTCGGCGAGGTGGTTGCCGTGGCCGTGCTCGATGGAGACCTTGATGCGCTCCTCGAAGCGGACCGGGTCGGCCACGTGGAAGCGGTAGTTGACGGAGTAGCCGGGGACGTCGGCCTCGTGGAGGATCGCGCCGTGGTAGAGGTAGGCGTTCTTCTGCATCCCCCAGGCGTGGTTGAAGTAGTCCTCGGTGCCGGTGCCGTGCAGGGAGGGCGGCCAGCTGGTGGAGCCGTCGGGCAGGAAGTCGTCGTCGATCCAGATCATGTCGTTGCCCTCGCCCCACCAGCTGCCCTGCCGGTGGTGGACGGAGAGGTTGCAGCCGACGTAGTGGCCCTTGCCCTCGGTGTCGAGGATGACGTAGTTGTCTTCGCCGGTGACGTCGACGATGTTGACCTCGGGGCTGTTGGTCTGGATGTCGGGGGCCCAGCCGTTGCAGGGGTTGCTGCGGTTCCAGCGGGCGTGGAAGTAGAGCGTGTCCTCGGGAAGCTCCTCGGGGAACAGTTCGTAGTCGATGTAGAAGTACTGCTGGATCGGCAGGTCGTTCTCGTTGACCAGTTCGATGCGGGCGCGCTTGTCGAACGGCATCGGCGCCCAGCAGTTCAGGGCCGCGCTGCCACCGAAGATCAACGACTCCTCGGGCTTGGCGGAGACGGTGAACAGGGCCGACTGGTAGCTGTTGGGCATGCAGTGGCCGATGCCGAAGAAGTCGCCGAGCGGGACGAGGACGGCGGGTTCCTCCTCGTCGTCCCAGGTGATCCGGATCAGCACCTTGCGGTAGTAGTCCGGGTCCGGCTCCTCCCAGTTCACGCCGAGCGCGTTGTGGATCTCCATCACGGGGGCCACGGTGTCGGCCTCCAGCGGGTCGATCAGACCGGGGCCGAGGGTCTTGCGGCAGAACTGGGTCATCCAGATGTGCGTGATCTGGCCCGGACCTTCCAGGTCGGCCAGGACGCGGGACGAGTGGGCCGGGGTGGTCCAGTAGTCCTGGTTGCGGCCCCGCTGGTCCCAGCTGGAGACACGGGCGGTGCGGGCCCGCGTGGGGCGGGTGAGGTGTTCGAGGGTGTGCGAGGGCATGGGAAACTGACCCCTTCAGTGATGGTTCGCTGAACTCGGGCGGCGGGAGACTGGACCTCTCCTGCCGCCCCTTGCTGTGGTGGAAGTGGCTCAGGCCGGGCAGCCGCAGGATTCGCGGTAGGTGATCTCGGGCTCCAGGCGGATGGTCCGGGGGCGGGTGGTGAG
>NZ_JARGEE010000610.1:0-4107 GCF_033794485.1 Streptomyces sp. MB09-02B | reverse complement strand
CAGCCCGCCTCACCCGAGCCCCGCCCGGCCGCATACACCCTCATCCCGCCCCACTCCGAGCCGTTTGCCCAGGTCCGGGCCGTTGTCAGTGGTCGGGTGCAGGATGGGGGCATGGTCAGCTCCGCAGATCGAGCCCTCGACGGCTTCTCCCCCGCCACGCGTGGCTGGTTCACGGGGGCCTTCTCCGCGCCCACCGCGGCCCAGGCCGGGGCGTGGCGGGCGATCGGCGAGGGTTCGGACGTGCTGGTGGTCGCCCCGACCGGCTCCGGCAAGACGCTGGCCGCGTTCCTCGCCGCGCTGGACCAGCTGACGTCGAGCCCGCCCCCGGCCGACCCGAGGAAGCGCTGCCGGGTGCTGTACGTGTCACCGCTGAAGGCCCTCGCGGTGGACGTGGAGCGGAACCTGCGCAGTCCCCTGACCGGCATCCGTCAGGAATCGGTGCGCCTGGGTCTACCCGAGCCCGAGGTGAAGGTGGGCATCCGCTCCGGGGACACCCCGGCCGCCGAGCGCCGGGCCCTGGCGACCCGCCCGCCGGACATCCTGATCACCACCCCCGAGTCGCTGTTCCTGATGCTGACGTCGGCCACGCGCGACGCGCTGACGGGCGTGGAGACGGTGATCCTGGACGAGGTGCACGCGGTCGCGGGCACGAAACGCGGCGCCCACCTGGCCCTCACCCTGGAGCGCCTCGACGAGTTGCTGCCCCGGCCGGCCCGCCGCATCGGCCTGTCCGCCACCGTGCGCCCCGTAGACGAGGTCGCGCGCTACCTCTCCCCACGCCGCAGGGTGGAGATCGTCCAGCCCCCGTCCGGCAAGGAGTTCGACCTGTCGGTGGTCGTGCCGGTGGAGGACCTGGGCGAGCTGGGCGGCTCTCCGGCCTCGGACGCCAACGAGGGCGCGGAGCGGCCGTCGATCTGGCCGCACGTGGAGGAGCGGATCGCCGACCTCGTCCAGGCGCACCGCTCCACGATCGTCTTCGCCAACTCCCGCCGTCTCGCGGAGCGGCTGTGCAACCGGCTCAACGAGATCGCGTACGAGCGGGCCACCGGCGAACCGCTGGACGAACACCACGCACCGGCGGAGTTGATGGGCGGCTCGGGAGCGGTCCAGGGAGCGCCTCCGGTCCTCGCCCGGGCCCACCACGGCTCGGTCTCCAAGGAGCAGCGCGCCCTGGTCGAGGAGGACCTCAAGGCGGGCCGGCTGCCGGCCGTGGTCGCCACCTCCAGCCTCGAACTGGGCATCGACATGGGCGCGGTGGACCTCGTCGTCCAGGTGGAGTCACCTCCGTCGGTCGCCTCGGGCCTGCAGCGCGTGGGCCGCGCGGGACACCAGGTGGGCGCGGTCTCCACGGGTGTGGTCTTCCCCAAGTACCGAGGTGACCTCGTCCAGTCGGCCGTGGTCACCGAGCGGATGCGCAGCGGCTCCATCGAGTCCATGAGGATCCCGGGCAACCCCTTGGACGTCCTGGCGCAGCAGGTCGTCGCCATGACCTCGATGGACACCTGGCAGTTCGACGACCTCCTCGCCACCGTCCGCCGCGCGGCCCCCTTCGCCTCGCTCCCGGAGTCCGCGTTCACGGCCGTCCTCGACATGCTCGCGGGCCGCTACCCGTCCGACGCCTTCGCCGAGTTGCGCCCGCGCGTGGTGTGGGACCGGGTCGCCGGCACGATCACGGGCCGCCCGGGCGCACAGCGGCTCGCCGTCACCTCCGGGGGCACGATCCCGGACCGGGGCCTCTTCGGGGTCTTCCTCGCGGGCTCCGACCCCAAGAAGGGCGGCGGTCGCGTCGGTGAGCTGGACGAGGAGATGGTGTACGAGTCCCGGGTCGGGGACGTGTTCACCCTCGGCACCAGCTCCTGGCGCATCGAGGACATCACGCGCGACCGGGTGCTGGTCTCCCCCGCGCCGGGTGTCCCGGGCCGTCTGCCGTTCTGGAAGGGTGACCAGCTCGGCCGCCCGCTCGAACTGGGCCGCGCGGTCGGCGCGTTCCTGCGCGAGGTGGGGTCCCTGTCCGAGGAGGACGCCCGACTGCGTCTGCTGACCGCCGGACTCGACGCCTGGGCCGCGGACAACGTGCTCTCCTACCTGGCCGAGCAACGCGAGGCCTGCGGCCACGTGCCGGACGACCGCACCATCGTCGTCGAACGCTTCCGCGACGAGCTGGGCGACTGGCGGGTCGTCGTCCACTCCCCCTTCGGCGCCCAGGTCCACGCCCCCTGGGCCCTCGCCCTGGGCGCCAAGCTCTCCGAGCGGTACGGCATGGACGCCCAGGTGATGCACGCCGACGACGGCATTGTGCTGCGCCTGCCCGACGCCGACCTCATGGGCCTGGACCTGCTCGACATGGAGCCCATGAAGGCGGGCACGGAGTACGACGCCGAACAGGCCCCGCTCGGCGCCGCGGACGTCGCCTTCGACAAGGGCGAGGTCGACCAGATCGTCACCGACCAGGTGGGCGGCTCGGCCCTGTTCGCCTCCCGCTTCCGCGAGTGCGCCGCCCGCGCGCTCCTGCTGCCCCGTCGCAACCCCGGCAAGCGCACGCCCCTGTGGCAGCAGCGCCAGCGCGCGGCCCAACTGCTGCAGGTCGCGAGCGAGTTCGGTTCGTTCCCGATCGTCCTGGAAGCGGTCCGCGAGTGCCTTCAGGACGTGTTCGACGTCCCCGGCCTCACCGAGCTGATGGGCGACATCGAGTCCCGCAAGGTCCGCCTCGTGGAGGTCACCACCCCGGAGCCCTCCCCCTTCGCCCGCTCCCTCCTCTTCGGCTACGTCGCCCAGTTCCTGTACGAGGGCGACTCCCCGCTCGCCGAGCGCCGCGCGGCCGCCCTGTCGCTGGACTCCCGGCTGCTCGCCGAGCTGTTGGGCCAGGCGGAGCTGAGGGAGCTGCTCGACGCCGAGGTGCTGACCGAGCTGGAGCGGGAGCTGCAATGGCTCACCGAGGACCGCCGCGTCAAGGACGCCGAAGGCGTCGCGGACCTGCTCCGCCTCCTCGGCCCCCTCACGGACGCCGAGCTGGCCGAGCGCGGTGCCGAGCCGCTGTGGGCGTCGGAACTCGCCAGGTCCCGCCGCGCCATCCGGGTCCGCGTCGCCGGCACCGACCACTGGGCGGCGATCGAGGACGCGGGCCGCCTGCGGGACGCGCTCGGCACAGCCCTGCCGGTCGGCGTCCCGGAGGCCTTCACCGAGCCGGTCAAGGACCCCCTCGGCGACCTCCTGGCCCGGTACGCGCGCACGCACGGCCCGTTCACCTCGGCCGTGGCAGCGGCCCGCTTCGGCCTCGGCGTGGCCGTCACGGACGGCGCTCTGCACCGTCTGGCGGCGAACGGCCGTGTCGTGCAGGGCGAGTTCCACCCGGCGGGCATCGGCCAGGAGTGGTGTGACGCGGCCGTGCTGCGCCGCCTGCGCCGCCGCTCGCTGGCGGCGCTGCGCCATGAGCTGGAGCCGGTGCCGCCCGCCGCGCTCGCCCAGTTCCTGCCCCAGTGGCAGCACGTGGGCGGCGGCCACGGACTGCGCGGCCTCGACGGCCTGGTCCGCGCTATCGAACAACTCCAAGGCGCCTCCGTGCCCGCCTCCGCCCTGGAGAAGCTGGTCCTGCCCTCCCGGGTGGCCAACTACAGCCCGGCGATGCTCGACGAACTCACCGCGGCCGGCGAAATCGTCTGGGCCGGGGCCGGAGCCCTCCCCGGCAAGGACGGCTGGGTCTCGCTGTATTTGGCGGACGCGGCCCCACTGCTCCTCCCACCGCCCCACCCGCTGGAGCTGACCGCCCTCCACGAGTCGGTCCTGAGCGCCCTCTCCGGCGGCTACGGCCTCTTCTTCCGCCAGATCGCCGACCAGGTTCGCGCGACCACCCACCCCGACGCCACCGATCCCCAACTGGCCGACGCCGTCTGGGACCTGGCCTGGTCCGGCCGCCTCACCAACGACACGCTCGCCCCCATGCGCGCCCTCCTGGGCTCGGGCCGCACCGCGGGCTCCACCGCCCACCGCGCCAAGCGCACGGTCCCCCGCGGCCGGTACGGCTCCCTGACCGCCGCCGCGCGCCCCCAGTCCCGTACGGGCCCGCCCACGGTCGCCGCCCGCTGGTACCTCCTCCCCGCCCCCGAACCC
>NZ_JARGEE010000060.1:0-29982 GCF_033794485.1 Streptomyces sp. MB09-02B | reverse complement strand
TTCCCTTTCTCTTGGGCCTGGATATGTGTTTAAACGCGCCGCAGACCCCCCTGCACGCCCCCGACGCCGTGCCCACCGTCGATCCTCGGCTGGCTCATGCGCTCGGGCGGCCCCAGCACGGCGAGTCCGTGGCCCGGCGGACGGGGCGGTCGATCCGGAAGCTGGCCGGGTCGGCCGCGCAGGACGTGGCCGAGGAGACGCGGATCGCGCGGGAGTTGCAGCAGCCCGTGACCACCGGACGGGTCATCGCGGTGACGTCCATCCGGGGCGGCGTCGGGAAGTCGACGATGGCCGCACTGCTGGGACGGACGTTCAACCACTACCGGCACGACCCGGTGCTGACGCTGGAGGCCGACGCCGCGCTGGGCACCCTGCCCGTGCGGATGGGCGCCGACTCGGTGCGCTGGGCGGCGGCCGATCTCGCGCGGATCCTCAACCCGGCCATGCAGCTCACCGATGTCACCGGCTACCTCGTGCCCGTGTCGGACGGCGGCTGGCTGCTGCCCGCCAGCCGGGGCCGCGTCGGGGCCCCGCTGGACATCCGTACGTACCGCACGGTGACCCTCGCGCTGCGGCGCTACTTCGCGGTGACCGTCGTGGACTGCGAGACCCTCCCGGGCGAGGTGGCCCGTACGGCGATGGACACCGCGCACGCGCGCGTGGTCGTCGCGCCGATGACCGCCGAGGGCGTCAACGGCACCCGCCAGGTCCTGGACTGGCTCGGCCAGTTGCCGCACTCCGCGCTCTCCTCGACCGTCGTCGCGCTGACCGCCAACTCCCCCGACGTCACGCTGGACCGCGCCACGGCCGTCGCCCACCTCAAGGAGTCCGGCGTCCATGTCGTCACCGTCCCCTACGACCGCCACCTCGCCCAGGGCGGCCCCATCCGCACCGGCCTGCTGGGCCAGGAGACCCGCGCGGCGGCGATCACCCTGGCGGCGGAGGCGATGACCCGCGCGGTGAGGATGCGATGACCGGCAGTTCGTGTGCGGAAGAGGTCCGTTCGTGACCCAGGAGTTGATTCACCGGCCCGCTCGGAGCACCCGGCCGCTCGGGGCCGCCGGGGCCCGCACCATCGAGCCGCCGCCGAACCTCCCGGAGGGCAAGGCGGGGGCGGCGGCCACGGCGCTGCTGCCGATGGCGGGGGTCATGGGATCGGTCGTGATGATGACCGTGATCCGCAACAGCCAGTTCGCGGCCATCGGCGCGATGGTGCTGGTCATCGCGCTGCTCGGCGCGGTCGCCCTGTTCCTCTCCCAGCGCGGCAAGGCCCAGCGCACCCGGCGCACCCAGCGCGAGCGGTACCTGGAGTATCTGGAGGAGCTGCGCGAGGAGTTCGGGGACGAGGAGCGGCAGCGGCGGCAGCTGGCGCGGGTGCTCGATCCGCCGCCGGAGGCGCTGTACGACCTGGTGCGCGACCCCGCCCGGCTCTGGGAGCGGCGGCGGCAGGACGTGGACTTCCTGCGGGTGCGCGTCGGTACCGGTGACGTACCCGTGGCGGGTCTGGCCATCGGGCAGAACCAGGGCGGGGTACTGACGCCGCCGGACCCGTTCATGCTGAACGAGGCGCGGGCGCTGCTGGCCCGCTACTCCGTCGCGGGCGGCTGCCCGATCACCGTGCCGTTGGACCGCGCGGGCAACGTCAGCGTGGTCGGTGACCGGGAGGGCGTGCTGCGGGTGGCCCGCGCGCTCCTCGTCCAGGTCGCCGTCTCGCACGCGCCCGACGACGTGGCCGTGGCGCTCGGCGTGCCGGGCGAGCGGCTGGCGGACTGGGAGTGGGCGAAGTGGCTGCCGCACGTCCTGGACGCGCAGGAGCACGACGGTCCGGTGGCGGCCCGCCGGATCGCGCCGAGCCTGCCGCAGCTGGCCCGGCACTTCCGGCACGAGCTGGGCCGGCGCGCGTCGTACGCGGCGGAGGTGCGCCGGGGGCTCGCCGACCGAAAGGCGCTCAGGCTGGCGTCCCGCATGCTCGTCGTCAGCGACGAGTACGGGGAGACGGCCGCCGAACTGCCGCGCCCCGACACGGCGGTGGGGCTCGCGGACATGGGCGTCACCGTGCTTCATCTGCTGGAGGAGCAGGTCCACGAGCCCGATCAGGTGTCGGTGCGGATCACCGTGCGGGGCGACCAGGTCGTGGTGGAGGACCTGCGCGACCCCGATCCTCTGGTGATCGCGGCCCCGACCGCCGTCCCGGCCGCGCACGGCACCTCCGACCACGTCACCGCCGCCGGTGCCGAGGGACTCGCCCGGCTGCTCGCGCCGCTGCGGCTGTCCGCCGAGTCGGCCGCCGAGGGTACCCCGGTCACCGGGCCCGTCGACTTCCCGGGCCTGCTCGGCATCGACGACCCGGCCCTGCTGAACCTGCACGACCTGTGGGCGCCGCGCGGCGAGCGCGAGTTCCTGCGCGTGCCCATCGGGGTGACCGACCGTCATGAGCCGGTGCTGCTCGACCTCAAGGAGTCCTCGGAGCTGGGCATGGGCCCGCACGGCCTGTGCGTCGGCGCGACCGGTTCCGGCAAGAGCGAGCTGCTGCGCACCCTCGTGCTGGCGCTGGCCGCCACCCACGCCCCCGAGGACCTGGCCCTCGTCCTGGTCGACTACAAGGGCGGCGCGACCTTCGCCCCGTTCACCGAACTCCCGCACGTGGCCGGTGTGATCACCAACCTGGAGAACCAGGCGGGCCTCGTCGAGCGCGTCCACTCCAGCCTCGCGGGCGAGGTCAAGCGGCGGCAGCAGGTACTGAAGGACGCGGGGAACGTCGCCGACATCGGGCACTACGCCGCCCTGCGCGCCACCCGGCGGCCCGACCTGGAACCGCTCCCGCACCTCTTCGTGGTGATCGACGAGTTCGGTGAACTCCTCACCGCCAAACCGGACTTCATCGACCTGTTCCTCTCCATCGGGCGCATCGGCCGGTCCATCGGCGTGCACCTGCTGCTGTCCAGCCAGCGCATCGAGGGCGGCAAGCTGAAGGGGCTCGACACCTACCTCTCGTACCGGCTGGGGCTGCGCACCTTCTCCGCCGACGAGTCGCGGACCGTCCTCGACACCACCGACGCCTTCCATCTGCCGCCGCTGCCGGGCTTCGGCTATCTGAAGGTGGACACGTCGACGTACGAGCGGTTCAAGGCGGGGTACGTGTCGGGCGCGTACCGGGGTCCGGCGCTGGTGGCGCAGGAGGACGACACGCCGTTGGCCTGGCCGTATCCGACGTACAACACGCTGGAGAGCGCGCCCGCCGGTGGTGAGGTCGCCGACGAGCCGAAGGCGACGAAGCGGGAGACCGGGCCGACCGTGATGTCGGTGATGGTGGACCAACTGGCCGCCGCGGCGCGGCCGGTGCGGCGGATCTGGCTGCCGCCGCTGCCGGACGCGATCACGCTGGACGCGGCGGCCGGCCCCGTGCGGGTGGACGAGCGCGGGCTGCGGCTGGCCACCGGGGAAGGCCCCTTGCGGGTGCCGCTCGGGGTGCTGGACGACCCGGCGAAGCAGTGGCAGGGCCACTGGGTGCTCGATCTGACGGTCGCGGGCGGTCACGCGGCGGTGATCGGCGGCCCGCAGTCGGGCAAGACGACACTGCTGCGGACGCTCGCGCTGTCGCTGGCCACGACGCACACCCCCGCCGAGGTCGGCATCTACGGGCTCGACCTGGTCGGCGGCGGGCTCTCGGCCCTCTCCGGGCTGCCGCACGTCGGCGGGATCGCGGGGCGGGCGGACCGGGAGCGGGCCGCGCGGACGGTCGCCGAGGTGCGCACGATGCTGATCGAGCGGGAGGAACTCTTCCGCGAGCACGGCATCGACTCCGTCGACCAGCTGCGGCAACTGCGCCGGCAGGGCCGGCTGCGGGAGCTGGGGTCGACGGACATCGTCCTCCTCATCGACGGGTTCGGCGCGCTGCGCGACGAGTTCGCCGAGCTGGACGACACGGTGGTGGAGCTGCTCAAGCGCGGTGGCGGGTACGGCATCCATGTCGTCGGGGGCATGCTGCGCTGGAACGACGTGCGGATCGCGACGCAGTCGATGTTCGGGACGCGGGTGGAGCTGCGCCTCAACGACCCGAGCGATTCGAGCGTGGACCGCAAGCTCTCCGAGACGCTGTCCCCGGACACCCCGGGGCGCGTCCTGACCGACGGCAGGCTGTTCGCGCAGGCGGCCCTCCCCCGCCTCGACGGACGGCCGTCGACGGGTGATCTCGCCCCGGCGCTGGAGGACGCGGCCCGCACGATCCGCTCGACCTGGCACGGTGAACTCGCCGCCCCTGTACGGGTGTTGCCGACCCGGCTGCCGTCGGAGCGGCTGCCGTCGGTGGTCACCGAGCCGCACCGGGTGCCCATCGGGGTGGACCAGGACGCCCTCGCGCCCGCGCTGCTGGACCTGTTCGGCTCGGACCAGCACCTGCTGATCCTGGGCGACAACGAGTGCGGCAAGACGAACCTGCTGAAGCTGGTCGCGGCGCGGCTCGTGGAGCGGTACTCGGACGAGGAGCTGGTCTTCGGTGTGTTCGACCCGAGGCGCGGCCTGCGGGGTGTGATCCCGGAGCCCTACCGGGGCGGGTACGCGCACAACGCGAAGCTCGCGGCGGGGCTGTCGAACGGGATCGCGAGCGAGCTGGAGAAGCGGATGCCGGAGAGCGCCGACCCGGACGCGCTGACCGACGAGCCCGCGTTCAAGGGCCCCCGGATCGTGATCCTGGTCGACGACTACGACATCCTCACCACCGCCGGGCAGCAGCCGCTGGCACCCTTCCTGCCGTATGTGTCGTCGGCGCAGGACATCGGGCTGCACTTCGTGATCACCCGCCGGGTGGCGGGCGCCTCCCGGGCGATGTACGAGCCGCTGCTGCAGACCCTCCGCGAGACCGGTACGGCCGCGCTGCTGATGACCGGTGAGCGGAGCGAGGGCCAGCTCTTCCCCGGCCTGTACGCCTCGGCGCAGCCGGCCGGGCGGGGCACGCTGGTCCGCCGGGGACGGCCCCACCAACTGATCCAGACCGCACTCGCCGACGAGGAGGGCGACCGCCCGTGACCAAGGACGTCATCGCCCTGACCCCGAAGATGCCCGACGTCTGGGCCCTCATGGCGAGCCTGTACGCCGGCGGCTCCGACCTGGACCTGTCGGCGGCGGCCGAGGGCGCGGTCGTCCAGCTGCACGGGCCCGGTGGCCGCCCGCTGGTGTCCGTGGAGTCGCCGGTGCTGGTGCAGGTGCCCGGTGAGGCGGAGCGGCTGCTCGGGCAGGCCATGGAGGCCCCGTTCTGGTGGACGGAGGCGCGGGCGTCCACAGCCGTCCCGGAGGCGGAGCGGCTCGCGGGGGTGGTGTGCGGGCGGCTCAACGCCCTGCTGGGCGGCGCGACCTGGCCCCCCGGGGCGGCGAGCACGAAGGTGGTCGATGTGTCCGCCGTGCCGTCGGCGGGGTCGGGGCAGCCCGCCGTGGACGTGGTGACCGAGAACGCGGCCGTCGTCCTCATCGACCGGCCGGTGGTGGCGATGACCAGCTGGCTCGCGGAGATCATGCGGACGGCGGCGGGGTCCCGGCGGTCCCTGCAGATCGTCACGCCGCGCGGCGTACGCCTGACCCCCGCCGCCCGCACGACGCTGGCGCGCGTCCCCAACCGCTGGGTCGTCCAGGACCCGGAGTGCGGGTACTACGACGGCCTGTCGGGGGCGGTGCTGCGCTGGCAGAACGGGGCGTTCTCGCCGGCGCTCACGGAGAACGGGACGACGGCGGTGGCGGCGTCGTTCACGCGCCCGGCACGGGACGCGGCGGGCAGCCCGGCGGACGGCCCCCACGGCGGCCCGGCGGACGAGGACGCTCCCGGCCGGCAGTTGATCGTGGCCCTCCGGACCGTGCACCGGGCCGACGAGCACCTGCTGCTGGGCGGCGCCCTGGAGGCGGCCTGGAAGGCGCTGACGGGCACGGCACCGGCGGGCTGGGGCACAGCCGAGCCGGTCAACCTTCCCTGGGCGCCACGGCAGTTGACCGACCTCGCGCGGGAGCGGGCGCCCGAGCCCTCGCAGCTGATCGTGGTCGGCACCCCGGACCGGCCCGCGATGGCGACGGTCCGGGTGACACGGACGACGAAGGGCGTGGAGGAGGACGCGGTCCTCACGATCGGCTACGCGGCCGGTGAGGACCCGCCGCTGGACCGGATCGAGGCGCTGGCCGACACCCTGGTCCGGGAGCACGGCCTGCGGACCATGCTGACCTCGGTGCGCGCGGCCCGCGCCGACCTGACGACCGCGCCCCGCCTGGAGGGCCCGCCGATCCCGTACGCCTTCACGCTCGGCCCGGACGACGTCCACACCATCGGCCTGGACCACGCCCGCCGCCCCCCGGTGCAGGCCCCTGCGCGGCACCTCGGCCCGACGTCCCGCCCGGCCCTGCACTACGCCCTCGGCGACGGCACGGACCCGGCCTCCTGGGAACGGCTCCAGCAGCTCACGGCCCATCTCAAGAGCGATCATTCCCGGCCATCCGCCCCTGCTCAGTGAGGGTGACTCGCGTCACTAACTCAACGACCAATAAGAGCAGTACGAGCTCTGACGGGTGAGGGATTTACCGGCCTGACCAGGGTCCCTAACCTCCCGGCAACAGCTGCCAGAAGGCACGCGCCAGGAGGAGAACCATGGCCAGATCCAGCCAGACCAGCACCCGACGCATCGTCGTCACCGCATGCGCCGCGACGCTCGCCCTCGGCACCCTGGCCGCCTGCGGCGGTGCCGACACCGACGCGCCGAAGGTGGCGGAGAACAAGATCTCGACGGGCAAGGTGCCGGACTACTACCCGGCGGACTACGCCGACCTGATCGCGGCCGCGGAGAAAGAGGGCGGCAAGCTCACCGTCTACTCCAACCTCGGCGACGAGAACATGGCGCCGATCGTCCGGGACTTCAAGAAGAAGTACGACTTCATCAAGACCGTCTCCGTCAACGAGCTGGACAGCGACGAGCTGTTCCAGAAGACCCTCTCCGAGAACGCGGCCGGTTCCTCCCCGGCGGACGTGCTGATCTCCAGCGCGGCGACCGCCTGGTCGGACTTCTCGGCCCGCAAGGGCACGGTCCTGGAGTACAAGTCGCCGGAGCTGAAGGAGCTGGGCGCGAGCGCCGAGCTGCTGCCGAGCGTGTACTCGCTCTCGCAGGACCCGATGACGATCGCGTACAACACCTCGCTGATGGAGACCCCGCCGACCACCCTGACGGACTTCGCCAAGATCGTGACGGAGGACGAGGGCAAGTACAAGAACAAGGTGACGGTCCGCGACCCGGAGGGCTCGTTCGGTTTCACCGTCACGCGGGCGCTCACCGAGGGCAACCCGGAGGCGTGGAACGACCTGGAGAAGATCCTGCCGCTGACCCGCCCGGAGACCTCCTCCGGCACCCAGCTGGAGAAGATCGTCGCCGGTGAGTACACGGCGGGCTTCCTGATCAGTGCCTCCCCCGCCTACCCGGTCGTCGAGGACAGCGCCGGTCTGGTGAAGATCGTCTTCCCGAAGGACGGCACGGTCGTCCTGCCGCGCGGCATGGGCATCGCCGCCGAGGCGCCGCACCCGGCGACCTCGAAGCTCTTCATGGACTTCGCCCTCTCCGAGGAGGGTCAGCGCGCGGTCGCCGAGGGCGGTCTGGCCTCGTACCGCGACGGTGTGAAGGGCGAGGGCCTGCACACCTACCAGGAGGTCGTGGACGCCGTCGGCGAGGAGAACATCATCCACGTCAAGTACGAGGCGGTCTCCAAGGACGACTCCGAGGCCTGGCTGGAGCGCTTCGACGGACTCCGCAAGTAGACGGACTCCGTAGGCAGGCAGCTTTCAAGGACGATCGGAGTCAGCTCAGATGTCAACCCTCACCCAGCCACCCCGCACACCGGCGGACGAGACACCCGCGGAGACGTTCCGGCCACCGCGCTACCGCCGCCCCTTCGGCATCGGACGGGACACGGCCGTCCAGTACGCGGTCCTGGCGTTCCTCGCCGTGCTGGTGCTGGCCCCGATCGTCCCGACCCTCTACCAGAGCATCCGCAACCGCCCGCTCTACGAGGCGGGCGGGGCGTTCACCCTCAGCGGCTACACCGACCTCTTCACCAAGGCCGGCTTCGGTGAAGTCGCCCTGAACACCCTGCTGTTCGCCTCGCTGACTACGGTCCTCAGCCTGGCGATCGCCATTCCCATGGCGATCGTGGTGGTCCGCACGAAGCTGCCGGGCGGACGACTGATCGCCCTCGCCATGCAATGGCCGTTCTTCATCTCGTCGCTGATCCTGGGCTTCGGCTGGATCATCATGTACGGCCCGGCGGGGTTCGTCAGCGTCAAGGTGCAGCAGCTCTTCGGCTCGGTGCCGTGGAACCTGTACTCGATCCCCGGCATGGCGCTCACGGAGGCCGTGGCGCTCGCCCCGATCGCGTACGTCTTCTGCGCCAACGCGCTCAGGCAGTCCGACGCCTCACTCGAATCGGCTGCGCAGGTCTGCGGGGCCGGTCCCTTCCGGATCCTCGCCCAGGTGATCGTGCCGCTGCTGCGGCCCCCGATCGTCTACTCGGCGATCCTCGTCTTCTCCGTCTCCATCGAGACGCTGAGCGTGCCGCTGCTCTACGGCCAGCCGGTCAGCATCGACGTCTTCTCAACGTTCCTCTACCACAACGGACTTCAGTCGGTGGACCCCGACTACACGATGCTGGGCGCGGCCTCCACGGTCATCCTGGTGGTCACCCTGAGCCTGGTCGCCGTGCAGGCGAAGCTGCTGAAGGACGCGGCGCGGTTCGTGTCCGTGCGCGGCAAGGTCACCCGGCCGCGCAAGCTGGACCTGGGCTGGCTGAAGTGGGTCAGCATCGCGTGCATCTGGTTCTACGTGATTGTGGGCGCCCTGATCCCGATCGCCGGCCTGGTGATGCGGTCGTTCACGCTCGTCTTCACGCCGCTGCAGTCGCCGTTCCGGACGGTCACGACGAAGAACTACGAGATCGTCTTCGACTCCGACAACTACGTGCAGTCGCTCTACAACAGCATGATCGTGGCCGGGGTCGGCTCGGTGGTGGTGTCCGCGCTCGCCGTGTTCGCGGTGATGGTGGCCCGGCGATCGACGTTCCGCTTCGGCCGGGCGGTGGAGTACCTGGCCCTGATCCCGCAGTCCCTCCCCGGCATCATCATCGGTATCGGCTTCTTCTGGGCCTTCGCGCTCGCCCCGTTCGGGATGGGCTCGGTGCTCCAGGGCACGATCTACGCCGTCATCATCGCCTTCGGCATGCGGGCCCTGCCCAGCGCGTTCGGCTCGGTCGCCCCGGCGATCATGCAGATCGGCGGCGAGCTGGACAACGCGGCCCGCGTCTCCGGCGCCGACTGGCTGATGACCTTCTTCCGTGTCCTGCGGGCCCTGATCACACCGGCGTTCGCGGGAGCGCTGATCCTCACCTTCGTGATCATGCTCAAGGAGTACTCCCCGGCCGTCTTCCTCTCCTCGGCCGACAACAACATCCTCGGCACCACCATGCTCAGTCTCTGGACGCAGGGCAGGGCCGGATCCGTCGCCGCGCTGGCCACCCTCCAGATCGGCATCACCGCGGTCTTCGTCGCACTCGCTGGACTGCTCATGAAGGGAAAGCACCATGCCTGAGGTGACCGTCAAGAACCTCGCCAAGACCTTCGGCGACAACTCCGTCCTGCGGGACGTCACCTTCACCATCAAGGACGGCGAGTTCTTCACGCTGCTCGGCGCGAGCGGCTGCGGCAAGTCGACGACGCTGAACTGCATCGCGGGTCTGGAGCAGCCGACGGAGGGCTCGATCGCGGTCGGCGGCCGGCCGTTCGTGGACGCCGGAGCGGGGGTCTTCCTCCCTCCCGAGGAGCGCAACCTCGGCATGGTCTTCCAGTCGTACGCGCTGTGGCCGCACATGACCATCGCGAAGAACCTGGCCCTCCCCCTCAACATCCGCAAGGTCCCCAAGGACAAGCAGAAGACGCTGATCCACGACGCCCTGGACAAGGTGGGCCTCGCCGCGCTCAGCGGCCGCTACCCCCACCAGCTCTCCGGCGGCCAGCAGCAACGCGTCGCGCTGGCCCGGGCGTTGGTGTACTCCCCGACGGTCCTCCTCCTCGACGAGCCCCTCTCCAACCTGGACGCCAAGCTGCGCGAACAGGCCCGCGCCTGGCTGAAGCGGCTCCAGGAGGAGCTGGGCATCACCACCGTCTACGTCACCCACGACCAGGACGAGGCACTCGCGCTCAGCGACCGGATCGCCGTGATGGAGGGCGGCAACATGATCCAGATCGGCACACCGCACGAGATCTACGAGAAGCCGGCCGCGCCCGCCGTCGCCGCGTTCGTCGGCCGCTGCAACTTCCTCACCGGCAAGGTGGTGAGCGTCGACGGCACCCGGCACACCGTGCTCCTCGACGCCAGCGGTGAGGTCGTCCGGGTCGACAGCGACCGGCGCGTCCCGACGGGCGACTCCGTCACGGTCGCGGTCCGCCCCGAGCGCCTGGAGGTCGTGGCCTCGACGGACACCCCGGCGGGCGTGAACCGCCTCGACACCCAGGTCATCAGCAGCTCCTACGTCGGCTCCCGCTACGAGTACGACGTCCGCCTCGGCGACCAGGTGGTGCAGGTACTCAGCGGCAACGGCGGCCTGGCGGGCGAGGTGGCGCTGGTCTTCGACCCGGGGCACGCGCTGCTGTACGCGGACAAGGTCGAACTGCCGGAGGATCAGCGGGACTTGCTGACCGTGACGAAATAGCGGTCAGTTCTTGATAGAGCATGCTCAACGACCGACAGCACCGCCGAACCCCCGAAACTCGCCGGGCGAGCAGGAGTTGGTCAACGCTGGGGCTTCCTCGCGGAGATCCTGCACGCCGAGACGGGAAGCGGGCGCGCCGGACTATTCAGGCACAAACGCTTCACAGGGGCGGGACTGACAACGCGAAAGAGCTTGAACTCGAAAACACTTGCTACCTAGGATCAACCAAAGATCGTCGTGTACAGCGTGGACTCCGCTGTACACGACGACTTTTCCTCCCATCTGGACCAATGGGGGGAATTGGTGCCATTCGGGAACGGACCCGGGGGCACCTACGGGGGGTCCTAGGTCCTCCCGTGAACACGTTCTGCCTCACCGGGAGTGAGCCTGTGCGTTCAGCAAGCAGAATACAGAAGGCTGCCGTAGTCACGTCGTGCGTGGCATCACTGGTGCTCACCATGGCGCCGACAGCCCTCGCGGAAGGCTACTTCGACAGCAGCATCGGCGGTGCCGCCCCGGGGTTCCAGTCCCGCTGGTGGACCAAGCACAACGACTATGACGCCGACACCGTGATCCAATTCACCGGCTGCTCGACACTGGGCGCGAGCAACAGCACCGAGGTGCAGCTCACCAAGTACAAGACTGGTCCACTGCCGGACGAGAACCGTGGACGCAAGACCTTCACCGCGTGCTTCAACAGCAGCAACCATGTCTCCAGGGGGAATTGGGGAGAGCAACGTGGCGGTGGCGACGAGTATCGCTTCGCGATCATCAAGATCGACGGAGTCGACTACCAGGGCCGTCTGAACGTCAGGGACGTTGACGTCTGGTACTGATCAAGCATGTGCGGCGGGCCCCGAGTGGACGTCACCGGGGCCCGTCCCCTCCCTCAACTCCCCTGCAAGGAAACACACTATGAGCGCAGCGTCGGTCCGCTTTGAGGGGTGCAGCTTCGCGTACCGTCGGAACAGGACGGTACTCAAGGACCTCAGCTTCGACTTTCCCATGGGGCGGACCGTGTTCCTCGGCCCCAACGGTGCGGGTAAGAGCACTGTTCTTGGTCTTGCCGCAACGGCCTTGCGACCCAGATCGGGTGCGGTGCGTCTCGGAGATCTCGTGCCGCGGCACGGTAGAGATCTCAAGGCGTACCGCCAGAAGGTCGCCTGGATGCCGCAACAGATCGACTGCGTACCCGGGTTGACCGCGCGCGAGCAGGTGGCCTACGTCGGTTGGCTCAAGGGGCTGTCGCGCTCCGGGGCATGGGGTCGCGCAGTTGAAGCGCTACGCCGGGTCGAGATGCAGGACCATCAGGACCGGAAGGTATCCGAACTGTCCGGCGGGCAGATGCGCCGGGTCGGAGTGGCACAGTCACTCGTGCATGGTGCGGAGGTACTCCTGCTCGACGAGCCGACGGCCGGTATGGATCCTCGACAGCGCCGGGTCTTCCATGAGGTGCTCGGCGGGCTGCCACAGGACGTGTCTGTGGTGCTGTCCACCCATGATGTCGCGGATCTCGATGAGATCTACGACCACGTCGTGGTTCTGAACACGGGAGTGATCCGGTTCTGCGGACCCGTCGAGCAGTTCCTGGCACACGCCTCGGCCGACGCGGCGCCCGGCCGCAGGGCTGAGAGCGCGTACGACGCCGTCGTGGGTGGAGTCCCCGCATGCTGATGAAGACCATGCTGCGCTCATCGTCTGCGCCTTGGGCCGCCGGGCCACTGTTCCTGCTTGTCTGGTACATGTCGGATGATCTGGGCATGCGAGTCGTCCCGGCCTACTGGGAGTCCGCGAGTTCCATTCCGGCATACTGCCTGTTCGCCATCGCACCGGTTTGCGCGGGGTGCGCCGCGTGGGAAGCGGGACGGCTGAAGCGGGCAAGAGTGGCCCAGCTGGGGGCTGCCCGAGCACAGACTGCGGTGATCGCACAAGCCCTGGCTCCGGTCGCCCTCTTGGGGCTGGCTGCGGTGGTCTGGTCGTTTCTCGTCGTACGCGTCTCCATGGGATCGGCCCTCGACTGGCCCTCGGTGCCAGTGATCGGGATGATCACAGGTGTCCTCATCGCGCACATGCTGCTCGGCTTCGCCGTGGGAAGCATGCTGCCAAGACTGCTGGCTCCGGCACTGATTCTGGTGCTGGACTACCTGTGGATGACGCTGCCGCCCACCTTCGACACGATGTGGGTGCGACACCTCACCGGTCATCTGGAGACCGGCCTGCCGGTGACCGACCGGATCAATCCGGACTCGGTCATCGCTCCGCTCATTCTCGCTGCGGGAGTCGCGGCCGCAGGGCTCCTCGTTGCCGTCACCAACGGAAGAGCCCGAGTCGTCGCAGCGCTTTCCGGTGTGCTCTGCGTCGGGCTCGGAGGATTCATCAGTCACCATCTGGTCGCCGACTGGGGGCCGTCCGCGCCGGCCCTGGCCCGCACGGACAAGCCCGCATGTGCCGGACAGAAGCCCGAGATCTGCGTCCCGAGAGAACTCGCGTCCGTGGTGCCTGAGTTGGCAGAGGCATCGACGGCAGTGCTTCCCCGGCTCGCCGATGCGGGCATCTCCGTCCCGGAGCGGCTGAGTAGCGCCTCGACTGCGGAGCGCGCGACTCCGGGCACATGGCGTGTCTATGTGAATCCGTATCTGACGGAGGACGACGCCCAGGCCGAAATCGCCGAGGCCGCCCTGCCCGACCTTCCGGACTGCCTGGCCCACACGGACGCCTACGTGGGTGATCCTCGACCCCTTCGGGTCTGGCTCCTGCTGACGGGTGGCGTGCCCGACGACGTGGTCACCGAGCACTACGGCCCTGACGCGGTCCCCGCGCTGGCCAAGGTCCGTTCTCTGTCGTCACAGAAGCAACTGGACTGGTATCAGCGGAACCTGAGCCTACTGAAGCACTGTGAGCCTTCGCCGGAAACGCAGGCGATCGTCCGATGACCTTGTGGGTGAAGGCTCGCCGCCCCCTCGCCCTGGCGGTTGGACTCCTGGTGTTCACAGCGCTTTGCACAGCAGTCGGCGGGCGTCTTGTAGGGCTGCCTTCGTTGAGCGGTACCGGGACCACCACGGTTCCGCTACTGCTGTTCGTCCCGCTCGCGGTCTGTGCGGGACTGCTGCTGTCTCTCGACGGCGGCGCACAGGCTGCGGAGATCACCGCGGCTCGACACATCGCCACCTACGACCGGCACCTGACCGCGGTCACCGGGGCCACCGCGGTCGGTGCCAGCGCCCTGGCGGCTGCACTTCGAGATGCGCCGGTGGCTTTGGCGTCCGGACGCAACACACTGTTCCTCATCGGACTGACGCTCTGTGTCCGTGCGCTCTGGGGCAGTGGCGTAGGAATGCTGGCAGCCGCCGGATGGGTCGTGATGGTCACCCTCGTCGGCTACGACGCCTACCGCACCCCGCGCACGTGGGCCGTCCTCGGGCTCGCGCCAGGAGACCTGGTCGGTGTCGCATTGGCCGGGCTCTGTTTCGCTGGAGGACTGGGCGTGCTGGGTCGGGTATCCCTCGGAAGGAGACTTCAATAGCACCGGGGCGGCCTTCGCCGGGCGACGTAGTTCTGCCGGCGGTGTGCGTGACAGACCCATTCCCCGACGCGTCGCCCTCCGTACTGCTGAACTGCCAGAGTCGCTGACCCGACTCATCCCTGGATGCGCCTGACCACGGACAGCCAGCGAGGCAGATCGATTTCAGCCAGTACGGTCTTGCCGGGCGGGTTCCGATGCAGCACCTCCCAGCGGTCGACCACAGCCTCCACGAGGGCAAGGCCACGGCCGCGTTCGTCAAGCGGCCGGGCCGGGCCCACGCCACCCGGGCCCGGCGGCAGCCGTTCTGCGCGGGTGTCGGTGACCTCGATACGGAGGGAGCCGGTGGGGAGCGAGAGGCGCAACTCGAAGTCCCGGCCCGGGACCCGGCCGTGCGTCACCGCGTTGGCCGCCAGCTCCGCGACCACGACCGCCGCCCTGTCGAAGGCGTCGGAGCCGTGCGGGATGCCCCACGTGTGCAGTTGGATGAGGGCGAGCTGTCTCGCCAGGCGGGCCCCCAGCGGTGTCGAGCTGAACCGCTGGGTGAACGCGTGCACGGTGGCGAGCTGTCGAGCGGCGGGCGGTGCGGTCATGTCGCCAATGTGAACTGCGACGACGCCCGTTGGCCAGCTCCGCGCCGCGTACGCTGCGCGAGCGTACGCGGTGACGCACTGGACGGTACTGGTGACGTGGCGTAACCATGGGCGTTGAACGGTGTGGTTCGGTGGGCGGGTGCGCGGGAGGTGGCCGGTGGTGGCCGACAGCGGCGGCGTGGTGGGGATCGGCGGGGGCGGCGAGCCGGAGTCGTCCGACAGCCTGCGGACGTTCGGGGCGATGGTCCAGGCGTTGCGCGAGCACGCGGGGCTCAGCCGGGAGGAGTTGGCCGAGGCCATCGGTTACTCCAAGCACATGGTGGCCTCGGTGGAGCTGGGGAGGCGGATGCCGGACGCGGCGTTCGTGGAGGGGGTGGATCGGGCGCTGGGGAATACCGGTGCGCTGATCAGGGCGGCTCAGCATCTGGGGAGGCAGCCGGGGTTGGCGGCTTGGTTCAGGAAGTGGGCGGGGCTGGAGGCGACGGCGATCACCCTCTACACGTATGAGTGCCGGATGGTGCCGGGCCTGTTGCAGACGGAGGCGTACGCGAGGGCGCTGTTCAGCGATCGGCTGCCGCTGCTGGACGACGCCCAGATCGAGGAGCACTGGGCCGCTCGGGCCGAGCGCCAACGCCTGTTGCGAGAACGGCCCAACACGGCGTACAGCTTCATCCTGGAGGAGCAGCTGTTCCTTCGGCACACGGGTGGCACGGGAGTCACGCGTGAACTCCTCGATCACTTGCTGGAGATCGTCCAGTTGCGCAACGTCGAAATCCAGATCATGCCTCTGGTACAGGAGTCGCACGCCGGGCTGGCGGGGCCCATCCAGTTGCTCGAAACCCCGGAAAACCGCTGGTTCGCCTACTGCGAGGGACAGCGCGGTGGCCTGCTCGTTTCCGACGCGAAAGAGATCAGCGTCCTCCAGAGCCGATATGCCAGGATGCGTTCACAGGCTTTCACCATCCCGGACTCTGTGAGCCTGTTGCAGCGGATGCGAGGGGATCTATGAGCGCCGACGACCTGGCTTGGTTCAAGTCCAGCTACAGCAGCAGCGGAGACGGCGACTGTGTCGAAGTAGCCGCCGCCCCCTCTGCTGCCGTCCACGTCCGCGATTCCAAGAACGCGGACGGGCCTCAGCTCGTCCTTTCCTCCGGCGCCTGGGCCGACTTCATCCCGTACGCCTCCCGAGGCTGATCCCGCGGCGGCGCATCCACCACACCAGTCCGCCGCCCACGGCGGCCAGCGCTGCCGCGAGCGCGGCGAAAAGGCCCACCGGGGTGTTCGAGCCGGTGTCGGCGAGGTCGCCGCCCGGCGGCTTCGGCTGGTCGCCGGGGGCACCCGGGGTGGGCTTGTCCGCTCCGTCCGTGGGGTTGTCGCTCGGGGTCGGGTCGGGCTTGCCCGTACCGTCCGACGGCGTCGGAGTGGGCGTCGGCGGCTTGGGCGTGCCACCGCCACCGCCACCGGAGTCGGTCACCTTGCCGCCGCCGAAGTAGAGCGTGTCGGTGTCCCGGTACGACGTGTCGTCGGACTTGCGGGAGTTGACGGTGGTGTTGTCGAGGTCCCGGTTCTCGACGTTGAACTGCGTGCGGGTGATGTTCCGCTTGGGCTGCTTGGAGAAGTCCACGCCGCCGACGATGTAGACCCGTACGCCCTGCGCGGTGTCGACGTCGTACGTGAACTCGCCCTCGGTGTAGATCTTCCGGTACTTGCGGAACAGCTCGTCCTTGTCCCAGTTCTGGTTCGGCGCGCGCAGCGGCCACGCCTTGACGTCGTCGCTGTTGATGATCGACCGGAAGTCGGTCGGGTTCTTCGCGTCCTGCTGGCGGATGTACTCGGCGGCGACCCGAGAGGTGTAGACGCGGCGCAGGTCGGCGTACTGCGGGGCCGTGTTGATCTGCTTCTCGACCTCGGGGACGATCATCGAGTCGATGACCGCCTGGGCGGCCGCGATCTCGGCGTCGTTCGGGTCGCAGATCGGCTCGCCGGGGCCCTCGGTGACGGTCTCCTGCGCGGTCGACTTCAGGGCCAGCGGGGCGTCGAGGATGTAGATGCCGCCGTCCTGCTCGCGCACCTGCGCGGGCTTGGGCTCGATCCAGTTCCGCAGGCCCGGCATGCACGGGTTGCCGTTCTGCTTGGGCAGGGCCGCCCAGTACCGCCTGCCGAGGTCGGTCTTGGGGTCCATGGCCTTGTAGAAGTCGTGCTTCATCTGGAGGTCGGCTTCGAGCAGGATGCGTCCGGCGTCGGTGGAGGCGAACTTGGAGTCCATGACGCGGTCGGGCTCGTCCGGGTTGAGGTTGACCCAGAACTTGTCCGGCGTCAGCGCGAGCCAGGTGAACATCGCGTCGGAGGCGAGCTGCATCTTGGCCTCGCCGCCCCAGCCGGGGTTGGTGTCCGGGTCGGGCATCTGGTCGGCGCGCATGCTGTACTGCATGCCCTTGCCCTTGCCGAGGCCGCCTACGTACCGCAGTTCGAGGCTGGTGAAGTCGATGCCGCCGGGGCCGCCCCTGGGCAGGGTGCCGCGGGTGTCGAGGCGGCGGGCCTCCGCCTGGATCTGCTTGGCCTCCGCGGGTGTGCGTCCGGAGTCCAGGGCCCGCTGGTTGGCCGGGCCTCGGGTACCGCAGTTGTTGGCGGCGGCGGCCAGGGGTTGCGCTCCGCCGGTCTGGCAGCCGGGGGCGAACCAACGCTGGTGGTCCGAGTAGCCCTTGATGGGAGTGGTCCTGCCGACCGGGTTGTAGATGCGCTGGTTGCCGCGTACCTGGTTGGCCTTGCCACGCTCTCGTTCGAGTTCGCGGTTGAAGTCGTCGATCAGCTTCTGCTGGCCGGTGGTGAACTTCTTCGCGCCGGTGAAGCGGAAGGTGTGGTCCGTAAGGGAGCGGGCGACGACCCGGTCCTTGGCGAGCTGGTCGGCCCTCGGCTTGGAGTTCGACTTGAACTCGTTGAATTCCTTGGTGCGCTTGTTGTAGGAGTCGTAGCGGCGTTCGCCGACCTTGTTGCCCTCGGCGTCGAAGAGTTCGACGTAGACCTCACACAACCAGTCGGGGCCGACGAGCTTGTAGTCCCGTACGAGCTGACGCTCGAACCCGGCACCCTTGTTCACGTTGGTCTGGTTGCGGATGTAGACCTTGTCGAACCACGTCTTGAAGGGTCTCTTCTTACCGGTGTTCAGCCAGCGGGCGTAGATCTCCATGGCCCGGTCGGCGGGCTTGCCGGAGGCGTCTGCGATCTTCCGCCAGGCATTGACGTTCTTCTCCGTGTCCCCCGGGACCTGGGAGAGGGCCTTCTTCTCCTCGGCCGCCGTGGGGGCCTGAAGCCCGTCGTACGCCAGACCGGGCAGGTCGAACTCGTAGTTCTTCGGAAGGTCGTCGGCCTTGTGGAAGTTGCCGAGCGGGCTGTTGGGGAACCCGGAGTTCGCCGGAGTCCTGGTGGCGGCCGGCAGACCGTTGCGGACGTCGCAGCGGCGGTCGCGCTTGTCGAAGCCGGGCTTGAGTCTGGCCGACACCGCCGGACCGGCGGAGGCGGTGTCGACGGGCATACCGGGCAGGCCGGTCAGGGTGACGGCGGCCGCCAGGCCCGCGGCGGCCGTGAGGCGTGCTGTGAGCCGCCACCGCGTGGGTATGTGGAGCGCTCGATTGAAGATGACGTCTTCCCTCGTTGTGGGGGGCACTGAGGGGGTGTGGGTGGCGCGTGAGGCCCCCGTGACGTGTACGCGCCGGGGCTCACCATAGGACCCCGAAGTCGGTTTAATCAGGGGATTGTTGGCGTTGACGGCGTTGGTGATGTTGTCAGCGGAGCATCAATTGTGAGCGAAGAGTGGGCAGTTGACTGCAGCGGACGGTGTCGTCCGGCAAGGGGTGCCTCGTCAGAGGCGTCCGCCCGGTGCGCCGAGCGGCTACACCGGGCACCACAGACGCCACACAGAACTCTCACAGGACCGGACTCCTGCGGGACCCCGAACCTCTAGCCGCCGAGGAAGTACAGCTCTTCCATCCGGGACGTGGCGGAATCGCTGTGCCGTACGCGGAAGGCCGTGATGTCCAGGTGCTTCTTGCCCCAGGGGTCGGCCTTGCCCAGGGCCAGGGCGGCGAAGCCGGACCATTCGATGTCGGCCGGGTCCTCCTCGTCCAGGCCGAGGTCCTCCAGCGTCTCGGCGGGGACACCGAGGGCGGCGGCGATCCCGGCCGGGTCGCCCGTCACCTCGAACGGGTCGTCCCCGGGCCAGCCGGTGGCGTGGAACATGGCCCCGTCCGGCAGCCAGACGAGGTCTTCGGTGTGGTCTGCACCGCCGTGGAAATGGACGCGGCCGACGATACGGGCGTCGGGGTAGCGCTCACGCAGGACGCGGGCCTCGCTCAGGACGGGGGTGTCGTTGCCGTTGTCGGCCAGCGCCGGGCCGCTGAAGCCGAGGACATGGCCCCATGCGGCGGCGTGCACGATGTCCAGGTCGGACCGTGTGTCCGTATAGGGCGGCACGTCGAGGACGGGCCGGGGGCCGAGGCTCTCCAGGATCTCGTCGACGGTACCCAGGGACGCGGCGAACTCGGCGGCGCGGGAAGGGTCGTTGGCGGGGAGCGCGCCCGCGTCGACGTCGAACGGCGGGAGGAGGACGGTGAGGTCGCAGTGGCCCATGGATCCGCGCACCACGCGGTCGGGCGGGAGGGTCCAGAAGCTGTCGTCGGTCATGCGGGAAACCGTAGAGGGTGCACCGGGGGTTCCTGGGGGGCGATATGCCAGGATGCGGTGAATGAGCACCGACAAGCTCACCGAGTGGACCGACGAGCTGACCCAGGGGTGACCCGGCATGATCGGAACCGTGTTCCGGAGCGATGACGTGCCCACGGAGCACCGGTTCGACTACTGGGCGGAGTTGATGCACCGGGCGATCGCACCCAGTCACATGAGCTGCGAGTTCGCCGACGACTTCTGGGCGCGGCAGCGGCTGTTGGAGCTGGGGCCGGTGCTGGCGTGGCCGACGGCGCATCTGGTGACCGGGTTCCGGCGTACCGAGAAACTGGTGCGGCAGTCCGACCCGGAGATGTACCACCTGTCGTTGGTGCTCGGCGGCGGGCTGGGGTTCGAGCATGTGGGGCGGGCCGAGGCGTACGGCCCGAGCGACCTGTGGGTGAGCGACACGTCACGCCCGTACGAAGTGCACGTGCCGGCCGGCCTGGGCCGTCAGGTGATCCGGGGCGTCGGCGTGGACTTCCCCAAGGCGCTGCTGCCGCTGCCTCCCGCCCGAGTCCGTCAGCTGCTGGGGCGGCGTCTGTCGGCGCACGACGGGGTGGGCGCTCTACTGACGGGCTTCCTCACCGGCCTGGAGCAGCAGGCGGACGCGCTCCAGCCGTCCGACGCGCCGCGGCTGGGTACCGTCCTGATCGACCTGCTGTCCGCCTGGTTCGCCCACGTGCTGGAGGCGGAGGACGCGTTACCGGCGGAGACGCGCGAGCGGGCGCTGACGACGCGGATACGGGCGTTCATCCAGCAGAACCTGCACGACCCGGAGCTGACGCCGCCGGTGATAGCGGCGGCGCATCACATCTCGCTGAGCTATCTGCACCGGCTGTTCCAGGAGGACACCCCCGGCGAGACGGTCGCGGCCTGGATCCGCGCCCAGCGCCTGGAGGGCGCCCGCCGCGACCTGGCGAACCCGGCTCTCACCACCACCCCGATCCACACGATCGCCACCCGCTGGGGCCTGCCCCGCGCCTCCGACTTCACGCGGGCGTTCCGGGGGGCGTACGGGGTGTCTCCGACGGAGTACCGGGCGCGGGCGGGGGCAGGGGCCACGCGGGAGACGGGGTAGACCGGTCGCAACGAAGTCGTGGACGCACAGGTAGTGACGCCCACGGAGCGGGCGTGATCCACTCGGACCGCGGCGGCTCCAGGGGCCGCACCTGGGGCAGCGCGCCCCATCACGACCCAGCGAGACATCCGACCGTCATCGGCGAGGAGCCCATGCTCACGTCTCATTTCTCCCGTACCGAGTGGTGGATCGCCGCCGCCGTGGCCGGCGTCGCCGTGGCCGTGGCGCTGGCGTCCTTGATCCCCGCGTGGAAGGACAGGTGGAAGGCGGTCCTGCCCGTCCTCGCTGCGGCCGTCTTCGTGGGACTGATGGTTCCGGCCGAGGAGGCCGACGGGGATCCCGTCTCCCTAATGCTGTTCACCGCCCTCGCGCTCGGACTCGCGCTCATGCGGGTCGTCTTCGCCGGTTACATCAGACGCCAACAGGAGCTGGCCCGTTCGGGTGGGGCGTGGGAAAGCTTGACCACCAGGCAGACGGTGGTCTTCTTTCTCGCCTTCACCACGGTCGTGGCACTCATGGCCGGCTTTCTGTAGGAGGCATTGATCGTGGTGACTCTGTGGATCGCCGCCGCCGTGGCCGGCGTCGCCCTGGCGGTGGTGTTCGCGTCCCTGTTCCCCGATACGCGGAGGGGCAAGTGGGAGGCGGTCCTGCTCGTCCTGGTCCTCGCGGCCTACGCAGCCCTGGAGGCCCTGGGGTCCGAGGGGTCTGAGGGCGAGGACGGGGACCTCCGCACCGCCCTGCTGGTGTTCATCGGCGCAGCAATCTACTTCGCCCTCATGCACGTCAGCTTCATCGGATGGTCCAAACGCCAGGACGAGCGGGTCCGACTGGGTCGCCCCGTCGAGAAGCTCAAGGCCAGGCACTACACGGTCATGGTCCTCGGCATCGTGGTGACCATAGCCGTCATGATCCCCCTCTGGTAGGCACTCGTGACCTCCCCTGTGACGGCGGCTCGTTCTCGTAGAAGTCTTGCGAGACTGGGTCCGTGAGCACCGGCAGATCGAGCGGGACCAGCTCGACGAACTCATCGCCGCGAACGAGGAGATGCACGGCCCCCTCACCCAGGAGGAGATCGACGCGGCCGAGCGCGAGATGTCCGGCGAAGGCCAGGGCGACCGGGCGGCGGTGTGAGCGGGACCTGGGTTCCCGGCGGTGCGGCTTGCCCCTGTGTCTGCGGGCCGACCGGATAATGACTGCACGGCTCGCCGCCACCCGTGAGCGGGACGTCAGAGAGGCCGTCGCACGGATGAAGGACAGCGGCAGGACCGGCGGGCACAAGTACGCCCTGGACGCGATCGTCGCCGCCACCGCCCGCGCGGCACAGCCCCCGTGACCGTCCTGACCTCCGACCTCGACGATCTCAAGCCGCTCTGCGGCAATCAGGTCAAGGTCCGGCAAGTCCGACCGGGCGTCAAACTCTCCCCGCTACCGGGGCCCGGTCAGCGTCTCAGGTCCATGACCCCAACTCCGAGGCCGTCGTACACACCGGGTTCCACCGTGGCGATCAACGCCCCTGTCGGAAGTGTCTGGTTGGGCCTCGCGGCGTGGACGGCGGCCGAGGCGTCCTGGGCGATTCCCGATCGCCCCAGTTCGGCGACTGTCACGGCCATGGCGTAGTCGTCGTCGACGATGGACAACACGTCAACCAGGACACCGACGTGGTCGACCATGCCCGCACGACGGCGCTCGGCTTCCAGGAGGCACAGGACGGGCACCCACAGGCGAACGTCATCACTCGCCGCCGCGGCATGGACGAGGCCGGAGACCTGTTTGTCGCCCCCCAGTGCCACGAGGGTGGGCGCGTCAAGAACGTAATGCTCGGTCTGGCTCAACGAGACGACTCCACCTGCGCGAGGGCGGCCCTGTGGGCAGCCGTGGCCTCCCGCATCTTGCGGCGCATCTCGGCGGACTCCTCGTCGGACACGTCGTGTCCGAAGCGTTCGGCGAGCACGGCCCGCGTGCGATCGGCACGTTCCTTGATCTGCTCGGGAGTCAGTGTCGAGGCGGCTATGTCCTGCATGAGGGCACGAAGGCTCGTCCCCCGGGCCTCGGCCACGGCGGCGAGCTGGTCACGGACTTCGGCGGGCACGCGGATCATGACGTCGGACATGCGGCGAGTATACGCGACGTATACGCCCGGCACCGGACATCAGCGGAGGCCCGCAGCGCAGGCGTACCTCATGGCCTGGGCCATGAGGTACGCCCCCGCGTTCCGTCGCCCGCCCGTCGCTACTGGCCGAAGGCGGGGCCGGCCTCTGCCATGTCGAAATAGTCGCGCCATTCGGTGATGAGGCCGTCGTTGACCTCGAAGACGCCCATGACCCTGATCACGATCACGCGTTCCCCTGATTGCAGGGTGTCGACGCGCTCGTTCATGACCACGTTGCCGGAGGCGACCTGGTGCTTGACGTCCCAGTGGATTCGGTCGAACTGCTTGAAGCCGTCCACGCAGGAGTCGTGGATGGCGGCGCGGCCGAGGATGGGCTCCACGGGGATGTTGTGGTAGCTGGCGTCTTCGGCGAAGTGCTTGCTGACGGCGTCAGGATCGCGGCTGGGGTCGTTCCAGCTGTCGGCGAGGGAACGTACGACTTCGTCAGGACTCATCATCGTGTGCTCGCTTTCACGGTGTGGGTGATCGGGTCTCCGACCGGTTGGCGTCACGATACAGAAACTTGAACTGCGTGCAAATATGAACGGCGTCCATGTCTGTATGATCGATCCGGGAGGATGAGCCATGAGCCTGCGTGAACGGAAGAAGCTGGCAGCCTGGCGCGCCATCCGGAGCGCCGCGCTGCGGCTTTTCGAGGAGCGCGGGTTCGAAGCCGTCAGCGTCGAGGAGATCGCCGCCGCCGCAGACGTCTCCCGCAGCACCTTCTTCAATTACTTCGCCAGCAAGGAAGCCGTCGTCTTCGACCAGGACCCCGAGCAGCGGGAGCAGTGGCGCGCGATCATGGCCGCCCGGCCGGACGACGAGCCCTTGTGGGACTCACTGACGGCGATCCTGGTCGGATTCAACGAACTCCTCAGCGACCGCGTCCCGTTGCAACGGCGACTGAAGGACCGCTCCCCCGCCCTCGCGCAGTCGAGTTGGGACGTCGTGGGTGAGCAGTTCCTCACCGACCTGCGTGAATGGACGGCGTCGCGCACCTCCGAAGGCGACACCATGAATGTGGCTCTCAAGCTGAACCTGGCATTCGCCGCGCAGAGCACCGCCTACGAGACGTGGGGTGCCGACGAGCCCTTCGAGGACTACCTACGACGGTTGAAGTACTGCCTGCACGCGGCGGCTCCCATGGGACCGCCAGAGCCGACATCCGGCTCCTGACCCCCGGCAAGGACAGGCCAGCCCCTGGGCGACCCGCGCCGACGCCCGGCAGGCCCTCCGGTGTGGCGATCGACCCTGGTGATGAGTTTTCGCGCCCGCCCCCGTCATATCTGCGTAGGGACACGATGCGACGGAAGGATGACGTGATGGGTGCGGACACGCGGCTGGAGGAGATGGGCGTGAGCGGTCTGGGCGAGGTCGACGAGCCGGCGTTCTCGGAACTTGCGGAGCGGCACCGGCGGGAGCTGCACGTGCACTGCTACCGGATGCTCGGGTCGTTCGAGGACGCCGAGGACACCGTGCAGGAGACGTTCATGCGTGCCTGGCGGCGGCGGGAGACCTTCGAGGGACGGTCGACGTTCCGGGCCTGGTTGTACCGGATCGCCACCAACGTCTGCCTGGATCTGCTCGCCAAGCGCCGCCCTGAGCCTGCTACCGGCGGTGAGGTGCTGTGGCTACAGCCCTACCCGGACCGGCTGCTCGACGAGTTGCCCGCGGGCGACGCGGACGAGCCGGAGGCCGTCGCCGTCGCGCGGGAGACGATCGAACTGGCCTACCTGGTCGCAGTCCAGCACCTCGCGCCGCGCCCGCGGGCCGTGTTGATCCTGCGGGATGTGCTCGGCTGGCCGGCGAAGGACGTTGCGGAGATCCTCGGGGACTCCGTCAACTCCGTGAACAGCGCCCTGCAGCGGGCCCGCGCCGGCATGCGGGAGCACCTGCCCGCCGAGCGGCAGGACTGGACCGGCGGCGAGGAGGATGCCAGGACGCGTGAGCTGGTGCGCCGCTACACCGAGGCCAGCGTGGCCACGGACGTCAAGGCGCTCGCCTCGATGCTGCGCGACGACGTCCGTTTCTCGATGCCGCCCACGCCGGGGCTGTATGTCGGCCGCGACACGGTGGTGAACTACATGGTCGAGAGCGGCTTCGAGGGCATGAAGGGCCTGCGCGCCGTCCAGACCACCGTGAACCGGCAGCCCGCCCTCGCCTTCTACCTCTGGCAGCAGCAGGAGGGCGCGTACCTGCCGCTGACCATCGACGTCCTGCGCGTCACCGGCGGGGCGATCACCGAGATCGTCACGTTCCACGACGACCGGTTCCCGCAACTCGGGCTGCCGGCGCACCTGCCGGCCGACGGAACCGAGTAGTCCCGGTGCGGACGCTCGCGCTGCGCGGCGGCGCGCGTGTCGCCGTGATCGCGGCGGAGTGGCACGACGTGTTCTGCCTCGTCACCCGTGGCCGGGTGCAGCTGGAGCTGCGCGATGGCGAGCCGGGGCCGGTCCTCGAACGCGATGCCGCGTTCTGGCTCCGCGGCACCGGCGTCCGCGCCCTGCGGAACCCGGGCCGCCGCGTGGCTTTGGTACGCATCATCACTCCGCCCGGGAGTCACGGCCCTCGCAATCCAGTCGAGACACCCCGTACACCCATGACCGAGTGACGGAGGTGATGGCACTCGAGGTTTCTGCTGAAGTCCGGCCGCAGCGATCGGCGTCCAGCTCATGACGGCGCCTGGTCAGGATGTCCACGTGCTGGGCTTCGGCGGTGAACCGGCCCAGCATCTTGCCGTCCGACTGCGCGGTCGGCGGCGTCGGCGGTGAACCGGGCGTCGACCTCTCGCCCGGTTCGCCGCCGGAGCACTACGCCGCGTGCTCCACGAAGCGTCGGGCCGTCTGCGTGAGCAGTTCGCGGCCGTCGCCCGCCCACAGGTCGTCGTTGAAGAGTTCGACCTCGATGGGGCCCGTGTAACCCGCCGCCTCCACGTAGGACTTCCACTCGCGCATGTCGATCGCGCCGTCGCCGATCTGGCCCCGGCCCGTCAGGACACCCTGGGGCAACGGGGTGATCCAGTCGGCGAGTTGGAAGGTGTGGATGCGGCCGGAGGCACCCGCGCGGGCGATCGCCGCCGGGGCCGTGTCGTCCCACCAGATGTGGTACGTGTCGACCGTCACGCCCACCTGGTCCGCCGGGAAGCGTTCCGCGATGTCCAGCGCCTGGGAGAGCGTCGACACCACGCAGCGGTCCGAGGCGAACATGGGGTGGAGGGGTTCGATCGCGAGACGGACGCCGTTCGAGGCGGCGTACGGGCCCAGTTCCGACAGGGCGTCCGCGATGCGCTCGCGCGCGCCGTGCAGGTCCTTCGAGCCGGACGGGAGGCCGCCGGAGACCAGGACCAGCGTGTCCGTGCCGAGCGTCGCCGCCTCGTCGATCGCCTTGCGGTTGTCGGCCAGGGCCGCCGCCCGCTCGGCCGGGTCGATCGCCGTGAAGAAGCCGCCCCGGCAGAGCGTGGTGACCGCGAGGCCCGCGTCGCGGACCAGCTTGGCCGTCGCCTCCAGGCCGTACTCGGCCACCGGCTCACGCCACAGGCCCACCCCGGGGATGCCCAACTCCTTGCAGCCGTCGACCAGTTCGGGAATCGACAGCTGCTTGACCGTCATCTGGTTGATGCTGAAGCGCTCAAGGCCGCTGCCGGTGCTCACTGGGCCACCCCGTACAGGGAGAGCAGGTTCTTCATCCGGGCCTCGGCCAGCGCCGGGTCCGGGAACAGGCCCAGGCCGTCGGCCAGTTCGTACGCCCGCGCGAAGTGCGGGAGGGAGCGGGCCGACTGGAGGCCGCCGACCATGGTGAAGTGCGACTGGTGGCCGGCCAGCCACGCCAGGAAGACCACGCCCGTCTTGTAGAAGCGGGTCGGGGTCTGGAAGAGGTGGCGGGACAGCTCGACGGTCGGGTCCAGGAGCTCCCGGAAGCCCTTCACGTCACCCGTGTCCAGGACGCGCACCGCCTGAGCCGCCAGCGGGCCGAGCGGGTCGAAGATGCCGAGCAGCGCGTGGCTGAAGCCCTTCTCGTCGCCCGCGATCAGCTCGGGGTAGTTGAAGTCGTCGCCGGTGTAGCAGCGCACGCCCTGCGGGAGCCGGCGGCGGATGTCGATCTCGCGCTGGGCGTCCAGCAGGGAGACCTTGATGCCGTCGACCTTGTCGGGGTGGGCGGCGATCACGGCGAGGAAGGTCTCCGTGGCCGTGTCCAGGTCCGACGAGCCCCAGTAGCCCTCCAGCGCCGGGTCGAACATGGGGCCGAGCCAGTGCAGGACGACCGGCTCGGCGGCCTGGCGGAGCAGGTGGCCGTAGACCTCCAGGTAGTCCTCGGGGCCCGAGGCCGCCGCCGCCAGCGCGCGCGAGGCCATCAGGATCGCCTGGGCGCCCGACTCCTCGACGAGCGCCAGCTGCTCCTCGTACGCCTTGCGGATCTCCGGCAGAGAGGCGGGGCCCGTGAGCTGGTCGGTGCCGACGCCGCAGGCGATCCGGCCGCCGACCGCCTTCGCCTCGGCCGCGCTGCGGCGGATCAGCTCCGCCGCGCCCGCCCAGTCGAGGCCCATGCCGCGCTGCGCGGTGTCCATCGCCTCGGCGACACCCAGGCCGTGCGACCACAGGTGGCGGCGGAAGGCGAGCGTGGCGTCCCAGTCGACGGCCGCGGGCGAGTCCGGGGACACGTCCGCGAACGGGTCGGCGACGACGTGCGCCGCCGAGAAGACCGTACGGGAGGTGAGGGGGGTGCCCGGGGACACCGCCAGGGGTTCGGTACGGGGGACGTAGGCCTTGAACCCGCCGTTCCCGTCCGGGAGTTGGATCGTCACAGCTGGATCTCCGGCACGTCGAGACGGACGCCCTCGGCGGAGGACTTCAGGCCCAGTTCGGCAAGCTGGACGCCGCGGGCGCCGGCCAGCAGGTCCCAGTGGTAGGGCGCGTCGGCGTAGACGTGCTTGAAGAACAGCTCCCACTGCGCCTTGAAGCCGTTGTCGAACTCGGCGTTGTCGGGCACCTCCTGCCACTGGTCGCGGAAGGAGTAGGTGGCGGGGATGTCGGGGTTCCACACCGGCTTGGGCGTGGCGGAGCGGTGCTGGACGCGGCAGTTGCGCAGGCCGGCCACCGCGGAGCCCTCGGTGCCGTCGACCTGGAACTCCACCAGCTCGTCGCGGTTGACGCGGACGGTCCAGGAGGAGTTGATCTGGGCGATCGCGCCGCCGTCCAGCTCGAAGATGCCGTACGCGGCGTCGTCGGCCGTGGCGTCGTACGGCTTGTCCTGCTCGTCCCAGCGCTGCGGGATGTGCGTGGCGGTGAGCGCCTGGACGGACTTCACGCGGCCGAACAGCTCGTGCAGCACGTACTCCCAGTGCGGGAACATGTCGACGACGATGCCGCCGCCGTCCTCCGCGCGGTAGTTCCAGGAGGGGCGCTGGGCCTCCTGCCAGTCGCCCTCGAAGACCCAGTAGCCGAACTCGCCCCGGACGGAGAGGATCCGGCCGAAGAAGCCGCCGTCGATGAGGCGCTTGAGCTTCAGCAGGCCCGGGAGGAACAGCTTGTCCTGGACGACGCCGTGCTTGATGCCGGCGGCGTTCGCGAGGCGGGCCAGCTCCAGGGCGCCGTCGAGGCCGGTGGCGGTCGGCTTCTCGGTGTAGATGTGCTTGCCGGCGGCGATCGCCTTCTTGATCGCCTCCTCACGGGCCGAGGTGACCTGGGCGTCGAAGTAGATCTCGACGGTCGGGTCCGCGAGGACGGCGTCGACGTCGGTGGAGACGTTCGCCGGGTCCAGACCGTGCTGCTCGGCGAGCGCCTTGAGCGCGTGCTCGCGGCGGCCGACGAGGATCGGCTCCGGCCACAGCACGGTGCCGTCGCCGAGGTCGAGGCCGCCCTGCTCGCGGATGGCGAGGATCGAGCGGACGAGGTGCTGGCGGTAGCCCATGCGGCCCGTCACGCCGTTCATGGCGATCCGTACGGTTTTGCGCGTCACGGCCGGTTCCTTTCGTTGGTGTGCGTTCGTGTGTGCGTACGCGTCGGGCGCCGCGTACGCCCGACGAAAGGGTGAGCGTCACAGCAAGCGCTTTCTATTCGATAAGAAGCTAGCCTCTGAGCAGCGGTCTGGACAAGACCGCGAGGGGGTCGAGTTGTTCGAGGGGGCGAACGGCGATCGCGGTCGTATGGTTCCCCGACAGCCCGAACGTGACGCGCACCCGGAGGACGAGAAAACGATGACTGTGACCCTGGCGGACGTGGCGGCCCGTGCTCAGGTGTCGCCCGCAACCGTCTCCCGGGTGCTCAACGGGAACTATCCGGTGGCCGCGTCCACGCGCGAGCGGGTGCTGAAGGCCGTCGACGACCTGGACTACGTCCTCAACGGTCCCGCGAGCGCGCTCGCCGCCGCCACCTCCGACCTGGTCGGCATCCTGGTGAACGACATCGCCGACCCTTTCTTCGGGATCATGGCCGCGGCCATCCAGTCCGAGATCGGCGGGCCCGGCGGGCGCGCGGGCGGGGAGCGGCTGGGTGTGGTGTGCAACACAGGCGGCTCCCCGGAGCGCGAGCTGACGTATCTCACGCTGCTCCAGCGGCAGCGGGCCGCGGCCGTGGTGCTGACCGGTGGGGCCATCGAGGACCCGGCGCACCTGGCCGCCGTCGGCAACAAGCTGCGGAAGCTGGCGGAGGCCGGGACGCGGGTGGTGCTGTGCGGGCGACCGCCCACACCGGAGGCCATCGCGATCACCTTCGACAACCGGGGCGGCGGTCAGGTGCTGACCGAGCACCTGATCGGGCTGGGGCACCGACGGCTCGGGTACATCGCCGGGCCGGAGGAGCGGACGACGACCCGCCACCGGCTGGAGGGGCACCGGGCGGCACTGGCGGCGGCCGGGATCGAGGACGACCCCAGACGGACCGTGTACGGCCGCTACGACCGGCTCTCCGGGTACGAGGCGACGCTGGAGCTGCTGCGCCGGGACCCCTCGCTGACGGCCGTCGTCGCCGCCAACGACACGGTGGCGCTGGGCGCTTGCGCGGCGCTCCGGGACTCCGGGCTGCGCATCCCGGACGACGTGTCCGTGGCCGGGTTCGACGACCTGCCCTTCAGCATCGACGCGGTGCCTGCCCTGACGACGGTACGGCTGCCGCTGTCGGACGCGGGGGCCCGGGCCGGGCGGATCGCCATGGGGCGCGAGGAGCCGCCGCCGGGCGGGATCGCCACGGTGCGGGGGGAGTTGATG
>NZ_JARGEE010000609.1:0-4124 GCF_033794485.1 Streptomyces sp. MB09-02B | reverse complement strand
CTCACCCCGCTCCGATGCTGACGCACGCCCCGCCCCCGCATCCCGAAAACCACCGTGCCACCACACAGTTGGCGTAACCCCTCCCCAGGGGCGCGGGGAACTGCGCGAACGGGGTCCGGGGCGGAGCCCCGAGTCTTTGGCCGGGCGGGTCGCCACCGGCCGGGAGGTGAGTCTGCGGAGTTATCGGTTGTTCGCGGCTCGGGATCCTCGGGTTCTGATCGGGATCGATCCGGAGATGGCCTGGTGCCAGCGGGATGTGCTCGCTTTGATGGCGGAGAGGTGCGGGGTTTCGGCCGATCCTGGGTGTACATCAGGGCAGGATGTGATCGACCCGGAGTTGACGGTGGGGGCGCTGGACCGCTTTGCGGAACGGCTCGGGGCGGTCGCTCGGAGTGGCGGGGCGGTGCTCCTCGGGACCGGGCACCCGCATCGGCTGCTGGGTTTCTACAGCGCTTTGGCGGACGCTCTGTCGGCGGCGGGATGTGAGGTTCTCACCCCAGCGACGGGTAGACGTGTCGACATAACGACCCGGTTCGGTCTACGCACGTACAACCTTGACTACGTACGGGGTGTCGCTGTGGTCCGTGAGGCGCCCGCCTTGCGCTCCGGTTGTGCGACCGGCGTGCACACGCATTCACCGCTGCCGGTTCGGACGGTTCTGGCGGCCGCCGCGGAGGCCGGCGGACCGCTCCCGGAACTCGTGGTGGGAGACCACGGATGGGTCTGCGGGGCAGGTCAGCTGGGGTTCGAGGCGATCGGGCTCGCCGATACGGACGATCCGGCCCTCTTCGTGGGGGAGGCGGAGGGGCGCGTGTCCGTCGCCGTTCCACTTGATGACGGTGTGCGGTCTGATTACTACCGACCGCTGACCCGCTACGTACTCAATCAAGCGTGTCTGTCACCGTAGGCCGCCGACGGCATCCCCTCTTCCCCACTCGCATCACCCGCCCCTACATTGGGGAGTGAGCACGCAACGACGAAGAGTCACCGGAAGGGGAAGCCGGTGGCCGTCGAGTGCGGAAGGTTCAGGTGTGTCATGGCTGCAGCTGGCGAGAGGCCTCTGAACGAGGTTCAGTTCCTGACCGTGGCGGAAGTCGCCGCGGTGATGCGCGTGTCGAAGATGACCGTGTACCGCTTGGTGCACAGCGGTCATCTGCCGGCGATCCGGGTGGGCAGGTCCTTCCGGGTACCGGAGCAAGCGGTGCACGAGTACCTCCGCGAGAGCTATGTGGGGGTGGAGACGGCCTGACGGCCATCGGGGCCGAGGGGCTCCCGGAGGTCCCGCGGGACCTCCGGGATACCCCCGGTTCCCCCTCGATTACGACCTCAGCGCTCGGACGGGTAGGCTGGCCCCTCGTAGGTCGTATGGGCCCATGGCGCCCAAACACCGAGTGATGAGAAGTGAGCGAGGGTAGTCGTGGGCTCTGTTATCAAGAAGCGGCGCAAGCGGATGGCTAAGAAGAAGCACCGCAAGCTGCTCAAGCGCACCCGCGTTCAGCGTCGCAACAAGAAGTAAGGCGGTCCGGCCCCGCGATCGGGGTCCTGGCCGGCCCCCCTCGCGTAAGGGGGCCGTACGCCTTGCTTTCTTGCGCGAGCGCTGTTGAAGAACGCGTTGCCGCGACCCCCCACCGGTTCCGGTGGGGGGTCGCGGTGTTTCACCGGTCATTGTTTTTGCCGGTCATTGACGGGGTCGCGGTCACCACAGCGCAACACCGACCCGCTAACGTGGCCGCACACGGGGAACGCGGAGAGCACGGGGAACGCGGCAGAGTACGAGCAGAGTTACGCCTGTGTGAGGCGACGGCTGGAAGGAAGGCGCTGATCTTGGGGAAGGTCGTGCTCGTCACCGGTGTGGCCCGTCAGCTGGGAGGCCGGTTCGTCCGGCGGATCCAGCGTGACCCGCAGGTCGACCGGGTCATCGCGGTGGACGCGGTACCGCCGGGACACCATCTGGGCGGTGCGGACTTCGTGCAGGCCGACATCCGTCAGCCCGCCATAGCCCGTCTGCTGGCCGAGCAGAACGTGGACACCGTGGTGCACATGGACGTCACGGGCACCCCGCTGGGCAGCGGCGGCCGCACCACGCTCAAGGAGACCAACGTCATCGGCACCATGCAGTTGCTCGGTGCCTGTCAGAAGTCCCCGTTGATCAAGCGGCTGGTCGTGAAGTCCAGCACGAACGTGTACGGTTCCGCGCCCCGCGATCCGGCCGTGTTCACCGAGACCACCCCGCCCAAGTCGCTGCCCAGCGGCGGCTTCGCCAAGGACACCGTTGAGGTCGAGGGGTATGTCCGCGGGTTCGCCCGGCGGCGCCCCGACGTGGCCGTGTGCGTGCTGCGGTTCGCGAACATCCTCGGGCCGAGCGCCGATTCACCGCTGGCCTCGTACTTCTCGCTGCCGGTGCTGCCGACCGTGCTGGGCTACGACCCCCGGCTGCAGTTCGTGCACGAGGACGACGTCATCGAGGTGCTGCGGATCGCCTCGCACGAACCGGCGCGCGGCACCCTCAACAGCGGCACGTTCAACATCGCGGGCGACGGTGTGCTGCTGCTCTCGCAGTGCGCGCGGCGTCTCGGCCGGCCGACGGTGCCACTGCTGATGCCGGCGGTCAGCTGGGTCGGCTCCATGGTCCGGACGCTGGGCGTCACCGACTTCTCCCCGGAGCAGCTGCGGCTGCTGACGCACGGGCGGGTCGTGTCGACCAACCAGATGCGCGAGACGCTCGGCTACCGGGCCCGGTACACCACCGCGGAGACGTTCGCGGACTTCGCGCGCAGCAGGGGGCCCGGCCTCCTGCCCCCCGAGGCCCTCGCTGGGGCCATCGACCGGATCGCCGCCCTGCCCGTGCCCACCGTGGGTGGCGGTCAACCCCCGACGCAGAGCGCCAACTGAGGAGCGCATCAACGATGGCGGATGCCAAGGTCATTCCGTTCGACGACGACCGGACGCGCGGGGGTGCCGCACAGCGCCCGCCGCGCCGCCGGACCACGGGGAGTCGGCGCAAGGGCGAGAGCGCGGTCGTCCGGGACGTCCGTGAATCCGGCGAGGTCCAGGCCCTCCCCGGACTGGCGGCGGGGACGGATGATGTCCCTGTGACACGGGAGAAGCCGGAGCCGCCCCAGGAGGCCGCCGAGGCACAGGACGGCGGCGGACTGGAGCGACGGATCGCGGGAGGACTCGCGTTCCTGCGCAAGCGCCTCACGGGCGACTACGAGGTCGACGACTTCGGCTACGACGCCGAACTCACCGACCAGGTGCTGATGTCCCTGCTGCGGCCGGTGTACGAGAAGTACTTCCGGGTCGAGGTGAAGGGCATCGAGAACATCCCGACGGACGGCGGCGCCCTGATCGTCTCCAACCACTCGGGGACGCTGCCGCTGGACGGCCTGATGATGCAGGTCGCCGTGCACGACAACCACCCCACGGGCCGGCATCTGCGGCTGCTCGCGGCGGACCTGGTCTTCATGCTGCCGGTGGTCAACGAACTCGCCCGCAAGCTCGGGCACACCCTGGCGTGCGCGGAGGACGCCTCACGGCTGCTGCAGCAGGGCGAACTGGTCGGGGTCATGCCGGAGGGCTTCAAGGGGCTCGGCAAGCCCTTCGGGGACCGCTACAAGCTGCAGCGGTTCGGGCGGGGCGGCTTCGTCTCCACGGCCCTGCGGGCGGGGACGCCGATCATTCCGTGCTCGATCGTGGGCGCGGAGGAGATCTACCCGATGATCGGGAACTCGAAGACACTCGCGCGGCTGCTCGGTTTCCCGTACTTCCCGATCACGCCGACCTTCCCGTGGCTCGGCCCGCTGGGCGCCGTACCGCTGCCGACGAAGTGGACCATCCAGTTCGGCGAGCCGATCCCCACGGACGGTTATCCGCCGGAGGCCGCCGAGGACCCGATGCTGATGTTCAACCTGACCGACCAGGTACGGGAGCAGATCCAGCACACCCTGTACAAGTTGCTGGTGCAGCGGCGGTCGGTGTTCTTCTAGCGTCGACCGGCGGACGTACGACGGTGGGGGCGCCCTTCTTCGAGAAGGGCGCCCCCACCGTCGTACTACGGGGTCATTCGCCGCTGTCGCCGTCGATGCCCAGGCCGGGCAGGAGGCCCGGGAGGAGGGGGGGGAGGG